>CAQLOA010000177.1 GCA_948829205.1 uncultured Eggerthellaceae bacterium | reverse complement strand
GCTACATACCGTGCCTGAACGATTCCGACGCCCACGTCCAGGTGATAAGAGACGTCGCCTTGAACGCACTCGCGTGACAAGGAGCACGCAAAGTGCTCCCCTATGTCGGGAGACGGGGACGATGGAATGAAGACGCGAAAACAAGAAGCAAGGGAGGCAACATGCTGACGAACGACTTTCTAGGGGACGAAGTAGCACGCCTGGGGTTCGGGGCCATGCGCCTTCCAGTGGTGGATGGCGACGCGTCGCACGTCGACCAGGCGCAGGTCGACGCAATGGTGGACGCAGCGCTTGCGTCCGGGATCAACTACTTCGACACCGCGTATCCGTACCACGGCGGCCATTCCGAAATCGCACTTGGCAAGTCGCTGGCGCGCCATCCCCGCGAAAGCTTCCTTTTGGCCTCGAAGTACCCGGGGCACCAGATCGCCGAAAGCTACGACCCAGCCGCCGTGTTCGAGGAACAGCTGGAAAAGTGCGGCGTCGACCGCTTCGACTTCTACCTGCTGCACAACGTGTACGAGGCCTCGATAGACGTATACACCGACGAGAAGTGGGGCATAGCCGACTACTTCATCGAGCAGAAAAAAGCCGGGCGCATCCGCCACCTGGGATTCTCGTGTCATGGGCGCCCCGACCTGCTGGCCGGCTTCCTCGACTACGGTGCACGCAAGTACGCGCAGCTTGCCGAACGCGACCCGGAAACTGCCGCCTTGTTCGCGGGCGACAACATCATGGAGTTCTGCCAGATCCAGATGAACTACCTGGACTGGACGCTGCAGGACGCAGCGGCGAAGACGGCATTGCTCGAAGACGCCGGAATCCCAATCGTGGTGATGGAACCGCTCAGAGGCGGCAAGCTGGCGTCGCTGAGCCAGGACCAGATGGAAGCCCTTCGCTCCGCCGCGCCGGACATGGGCGCCGTCGAATGGTCGTTCCGCTGGCTGCAAGGCATCCCTAACGTGAAGGTAGTGCTCAGCGGAATGTCCAGCCTCGAACAGGTGCAGGAGAACTGCCGCCTCTTCCAGGACGCGTCGCCGCTTTCCGAGGCGCAGGAAGGTGTGCTGATGGACGTGGCCGAATCGCTGAAGGGCGGCGTCCCGTGCACGGCATGCCGCTATTGCACTGATTCATGCCCCCAGCAGATCGACATCCCCATGCTGCTCGCCACGTACAACGACATGCAGTTCGACACGAGCTTCACCATCTCCATGCAGATGGATGCGGTGCCCGAAGGCCGACGGGCGCAGGACTGCATCGCATGCGGCGCATGCACGAGGATGTGCCCCCAGGGGATAGACGTGCCCGAGGCGCTGTCCGACCTGGTCGCCACCTTGGAGAAGATGCCGAAGTGGGCGGACCTATGCCGCCAACGCGCCGAAGCCGCCGCCAAACTTCGGGAAGGCTAAGAACGAGTAAAAGGAGACGCCATGTCTTTGGAAAGAGCCAAGGAATACCTGAAGCAGTACGGAAAAGACTCCGACGTGATGGAGTTCAACACCTCCAGCGCGACGGTCGAGCTGGCCGCCGAGGCCGTAGGCTGCGAGCCCGCGCGCATAGCCAAGACGCTTTCGTTCGCCGTGGACGGGCGCGTGGCGCTTGTCGTGTGCGCCGGGGATGCCCGCGTGGCGAACCCGAAGTTCAAGGAGAGGTTTCACACCAAGGCGAAGATGCTGGCCGCCGACGAGGCCGAACAGCGCATAGGGCATGCGGTGGGCGGCGTGTGCCCATTCGGGGTGTCCGACGAATGCGACGTGTACCTCGACGAGTCGCTCAAGCGTTTCGACGTCGTCTACCCGGCCTGCGGAAGCTCCAACAGCGCTATCGCCCTGTCCCCCGCCGAGCTCGAAGCCGTCCTGCCCGGCAGCGAGTGGGTCGACGTCTGCAAGCTCCCCGAGTAGCTTAAGCGCAGGCGCAGCAAAAAGCGCTACGCATTGGCTTTACGAATGCGCAAGGCGCGCTGCACGACGATGGAAACCACCAGTATTCCCAGCAACACGCAACCGAAAATCGGATAGACCTGGGCACAGCCTCCCGTAGAGGCGTCAAGCGCATATGTAAGCACCTGCGATGACGCCGTCATGGCAAGCCCGTTGGCCGATGCAACTATCGAGGTGGCTAGCCCCGCCTTCGTGGAGGGCACTATCTCAGTACAGAACGTGTAGAAGAAGCAGAAATAGAAGGGCCACGCCAAGCCAACGACGGCGAGCGTCACCACCGTCACAATCTGACTGTCCGTCGCGGCCAGCACGAAGTATCCCGCCGCAATGACCACAAGCGCAGGCCAGTACGCCTTGTTGCGCAGAACCTTGTACACGGCTCCGAACACGATCGACCCGATCGCGGTGGCGATGGTCATTGTGGATGTCAGCATGCCCACGAACGCCTCGTCTCCCAGCTGCTTGTCCGTGACGAACACCCCCACCATGTAGAAGATCATGAAGTAGAGCATGGCCACGAAGAACACCTGCACGGTCAACGGCGCAAGGCGCGACCACCACCTCGGTGCCGCCTTCCCGTCCACCTGGGCGCCCATAAGCCCTCGTGCTACAGCCGCCGCGGACGAGCGCGACTCGCCCCAGACCTCTTCGACACGCACCGCGGTGTCGGGCTTCGGCGGAAAAGGCGGAAGGAAAGCAACCAGCATGAGCAGCACGGGCACCGCGACCAGGTACGTCTCGAAGACATGCGTCCAGCCGCCCAGCGCCAAAAAGCCTGCGACCGAGGCCAGCAGCGCGCCGATGACGGACATCGCGGCGTTATACCAACCTACGAACTTGGCATGCTTCACCTCGTCGGTGAACATGTCGGCCAGAATCGCAAGGGCTGCGGTGTTGGTGATCCCCCAGCCTATCCCGGTAGCGCAAAGCCTCATGCTTACGAAGTAGTAGATGTTCTGCGACGCTATGCCGAAAACGGACGACACGGTGAAAACGGCGAAGCCCGCCACCATGATCCATTTCTTGTC
>CAQLOA010000176.1 GCA_948829205.1 uncultured Eggerthellaceae bacterium | reverse complement strand
CATGGGAACCGTGGGCGTGGGCATAGACGTCACGCAGGAACGCGCCTACGAGAACGACCTTGTGGAGAAGAACCACACGTTGGAGACGATATTCACAACGCTGGACTGCGGCGTCATGACGCACAGCCTCGACGGGGCGCGGATCCTCGGGGTCAACCGCACGGCGCTCGACATCCTGGGATTCGAGTCCGAGGAGGAGCTGACCAGCAAGGGGTTCGACATGATCGCCTCGACGGTCATCGACGAGGACGCCGGTCGTCTGCGCGACGAGATCACCACCCTCACCGAGGTCGACGACAGCATATCCACCGAATACCGCATACGCCACGAAGACGGCGAGCTTCTGCACGTCATGGGAAACATAAAGGTGATCGAGAAGGACGGCGAGAAGTTCTACCAGCGCTTCCTGCTCGACGTCACCGACCAGAAGGCCCACGAGGAGCAGAAGGACCGCCGCGTCCGCGACCTCATCCAGGCGCTCAGCGGCGACTACATGGTCGTCTGCGCGTTCGACATGGACACAGGCGAGGGCGACATGCTCAGGCTGTCCTCGACCGAGGACAGCGAGCTCGAGAGGATCTTCCGCGGCGACACCTCGCTCGACCGCACCATCGGGGCGTACATAGACGCCCGCGTCCACGAGGACGACAAGCAGATGCTGCGGGAAACCCTGTCGGCCGAGTGCATAATGGCCGAGCTGAAGCTCAGGGACAGGTTCGACAAGCTGTACCGCGCGCATAGGGGAAGCGTCGTCCGGTACCGCCAAGCCACGGTCGTGCGCTTCGGCAACTGGAAGGACCGCCGCGAGGTGGTCGTGGGCTTCCGCAACGTGGACCAGCAGATACGCGAAGAGCTCGAGCGGAAGACGCTGCTCGAAGAGGCGCTGGGCAACGCCAACCGCGCGAATGCCGCCAAGAGCGCCTTCCTGCTGAACATGTCGCATGACATCCGCACGCCCATGAACGCCATCGTCGGGTTCACCACGCTGGCTTCGAACCACATCGGCGAGGCGGACAAGGTGGGAGGGTACCTCGAGAAGATCAAGGCCTCCAGCGACCACCTGCTGAACCTGATAAACGACATCCTGGACATGAGCCGCATCGAACAGGGCAAGGTCACGCTCGACGAGAGCCGCTGCAACATAATCGAGGTCTTCGACGACCTGCACTCGATGCTGCAGCACGAGGCTGCAAGCAAGGGGCTCAACCTGGTCGTTGACACCTCGGGCGTGCAACATCCCGACGTGGTGTGCGACCGCCTGAAGGTCAACCAGGTGCTGTTGAACCTGCTGGGCAACTCGATCAAGTTCACGCATGCCGGCGGAAGCATCCGCGCGTCCGTGGCCGAGCTCCCCGACTCCCCCGCAGGCCTCGTTTCGTACCGAATCGAGGTCGAGGACACCGGCATAGGCATGTCGCCCGGCTTCATCGAGCACATCTTCGACCCGTTCGAACGCGAGCGCACCCAGACGATCAGCGGCATACAGGGCAGCGGGCTTGGCATGGCGATAGTGAAGAGCCTTGTCGACATGATGAAGGGCACGATCGAGGTGCAAAGCGAGCTCGGCGAGGGCACCCGCTTCATCGTGGGCCTGACGTTCCGCATGGCCGACGAGGCGCAGGATGACGGGGCCTCGGTCGACGGGAGCGAGGTCGCCTTCACCCCCGAGCGTGCCGCCAAGTACCGCATACTGCTGGTCGACGACAACATGATGAACCGCGAGATAGCCGAGGACCTGCTGCTGGACGCCGGCTTCCAGGTGGACAAGGCTGTCGACGGACAGGACGCCTTGAACATGCTGGTCGATGGCGGCCCTGGATACTTCGACTTGGTGCTCATGGACATCCAGATGCCGGTCATGAACGGCTACGAGGCGGCGAAGGCGATCCGCGCGTTCGACGACCCCGTGCTGGCTGGCATACCCATACTCGCCGTGACGGCCGACGCGTTCGACGAAGACCGCGACAAGGCCCTCGAATGCGGAATGAACGGCCACCTTCCCAAGCCCATCGAGGTTAAGAAGCTGTTCGGCTTCCTCGACTCCTTGCTAGGGGAATAGCTGGGCGAGGGGGTCGCAGTGTTCCGCGTCGCTCCCTTCCTGGGGGTTTCAGGCCGAATAACAGTTAGGAGGAGCTCGTGGACCGGGTACTTGAAAGCTGCATCACGGCTTTCGATTGCGTGAACAGGCCTCTGGGGATCTCGGAAGTGCTGCTTGACTCGAAGGGCGAGCCCTACGACGCGATCATAAGGTATCTAAACGAGGACATGGCTGCGCTGTTCGGCTGCAAGCCCGCCGACTTCGTCGGGGTGAACGTCTACGAGCTTTGGGCAGACGGCGACAGCATCTGGCTTGAAAGGTTCCACCGCGCGGCCTTCTTCGGCGAGCGCAGCGAGTTCGAGGTGGTCAACAGGGCGTACAACACCTTCGAGAGCGTGGTCGTGTTCCCCGTGTGCGAAGGCTATTGCGGATACGAGGTGCGCGACGTGACCAGCTGGATCTCGAGCGCGCACTACGCAATGGAGAGCATGCTGGCCGGCATGTTCTTCTACGAGCCCGGGACCGGGTACGTGTTCATGACCGACGCGGCAAGGGAATGCTGCGGGGTCAAGTCCGACGAGCACTACTCCAACGTGCGCGAGTTCGTCCACTCCGTCTTTCCCGAGGATTCCCACGAGCGCATGCTCGGGACCCTTCTCGAGTTCGGCGCGGAATGCGACCGCATCCTGTGCGAGGAGAAGGCGCGCAATGGAAAGTGGCTGAGGGTGAGCCTGTCGCACGCGGGGACCACCGACAGGTTCGCGATGGGCTTCCTCGAGGACATAACGGTGCTGAGGGAGGCCGAGGAGAGGAGCGAGCGCCGCTCCGAGATCATCGAGAGCCTGAGCTCGGAGTACTACGCGCTCTACCTGGTAGACCTCGATAAAGACCGCATGGTGCCCTATATCCTGCGCAACGAGGTGGCCGAGTAC
>CAQLOA010000175.1 GCA_948829205.1 uncultured Eggerthellaceae bacterium | reverse complement strand
GGGTACTCGTCCTCCGAGGCCGTGGCGCTTCAGACCTGGAACAACGTCGCCGCCATCGTGTCCAACTCGATCGTAGGCGCGTTCTCCGACAGGTTCGGCCGCAAGCGCGTGCTCAACTTCGGCTGGCTGCTCTGCATCGCTGCGATCCTGCTGTGCTCGTTCTTCGTGGCTCCCGGCAACTTCATCCTGTGCCTGATTCTGATGCTGTTGTTCGGATTCGCGTTGAACTGGGCGATTTCGGCGGTCGTTCCGCTGATGCCCGAGCAGTACCCCACAGCCATCAGGAACACCGGAACGGCATGGTGCCAGGCATTCGCCCGCTTCGGAGGGTCCGCCTCCTCGATCGTCCTGGGCGGCATCGCCGGCATGGCGTTCTTCCAGCTGGACGGCGCAACCAACTGGTCAAGCGTGGTGCTGGTGCTGATAATCCCGTTCGCGTTGGGCATCGTCTGCACCGTGCTGTTCGTGCGCGACACCGCAGGCAAGTCTTTCGAGGACCTGCAGGCAGGCATGAAGGAGAAGGACGACGCGGGCTCCGGAAACGTGCGCTTCGGCATAATGATCGCGATCGTCGTCATCCTGTTCGCTCTTTGCATAGTGTGCCCGTTGGCGGTACCGAACTGGACGAAGCTCCCCATAGCGCTGCCGCTCATGGCCGTCGGCATGCTGCTTCCGTTCGCGTTCTTCTTCGCCTTCGGAGGCATCCAGCTCGCGAAGGACAAGAAGGCGGAATAGGCTCGAACGCCCGTCGTCAAGCATCAGGCAAGAAAACGGCCCGGGAACCCCGGGCCGTTTTCTTGTGGCTGAGGGCGTGTCGGTGGACGTTCGCTTTTGGCGCATTTCTCGCAGGTTGACGTAGGGGCGCGCTTCACGCGCGCCATTTTGCGCGATCTTCGACACGCGAAGGGCTTATTGCCAAGTTTTCGCGTCTTCGTGGACAAAAATTGCGGAAATCGGTACATTCGCTGCCTCTGTTGACAGGAATCGGCTGACGCTTGGAAACGCGCCCCCGAGAAACCCCCGGTAGAGGCGTTGCGTGATGCGTGAGCCATTCATCAACCCGTCTAGCGCGTCCGCAAAAGCACCGATTTCCGCGATTTTTGTCCATCGGGCGCTCGAAAGCGTGCAATTTTCGCGACCAGGCCCCAAGAACGTCCGGTCGCGAAGCCTCACAATTACGGAATCACGCCACGGCACGCCACTTCGTCAGGCGCCGCTCGGCAAAGTCGAACGCCTCGTACAGCAGCACGCCCATGACGGCCATGGCGATTATGCCTGCAAACATGCGGGTGTATTCCAGTATCGACCACGAATGCATTATGAAGTAGCCAAGCCCCGTCGACCCAGCCATCGACTCGGCTATGAACAGTATCGCCACGGCCGACGCGGTGGTCACGCGAAGGGCGCTGAACAGCGACGGCAGCGTCTCGGGCACCACGACGTCCACGAACACGCGCCCGCGACCGGCCCCAAAGGACAGCATGGCATCAACCGATTCCTTGGGCACCGCCTTCGCCGCGTCGCGCATCGTTATGACCATCTGGAAGAACACCGCGATGGCTATGAGCGCGACCTTCGCCTCGCCGCCGATGCCGAGTAGCACGAACAGTATGGGAAGCAGCACTATCTTGGGCAGCGGGTAGAGGATGTACATCACGGGGGTGAGGAAGCGGTCGGCCGCCCTGCTCAGCCCCAGAAGGAGGCCCAGCGGCGCGCCCAGCACCGTTCCGATCAGCATCGCCAAGAGTATGCGCCAAAGGCTCACCCCGAATTCGGGGACTATCTTGGAGAAGTTGTCCGCCAGGGCAGGGACGGTGGCCGCAGGGGTGGGCAGCGCGGGCGAGCCTATCGCCGCGGCAAGCGCCCACCACAGCGCTATGACGAGAAGCGTTCCCCAGATGTATCCCACGGCCTTGTTCATGGGCTAGCGGGTCAACGCCCCCGTTGCTTCGTCGTAGGAGACCTTGCCACCGTAGCCGCTGTCGCCCATCCACGCCAGCACGGGCTGCACCATCGACTCCTTCGGGTGGACGAGCCGGCCGTCGCGCGAGGCGGCGGGGTAGGTGCTCACGGGATAGTCCGACGCGATGGCCTCGTTCAGGTTCGCCTTCTCGGCCAGCAGCGGCGTATAGGCGGCGGGGTCGGCGTCGATGGCCTCGACGGCGGCGTCCCAGGCCTGGGCGACCTTCGACAGCGCCTCGGCGTTGTCCGCAGCCCATCCGGCGCGGGCCACCATGACCGACTGCGACAGGTTCTCGCCGGTGGAGTCGTCGGCGATCACCTTCATGCCCTGGGCCTCGCCAAGGCGCAGCAGGGACGCCGGAAGGGCGGCGCCTGGCAGCTGTCCCGAAGCCACAAGCCCGTAGCGCTCGGGAAGGCTGGCGACCTCTTCGGAGGGCAGCGTCACCCCGGCCTCTTCGCACAGCATGTCGAACACGTACTCCGGCACGGTGTTGGCACCGACGCCCACGCCGCGGACGTCGGCCGCATCGAAGCGGGCCTCCTCCCCCTGCCCGTCGCCTGCAGGGTTGGCGAACCACGCCTCCATCTCGCTAAGGTCGTCATAAGGGGCGTCGGCTGGCGCAAGGATTCCGAAGACCCCCTGGTCGGCCGTCTCGCCCAACGTCACCCACTCCAGGTCGACGGGGGTGCCGCTCTCGGTCAGCTTCGCCGCCCTCATGATGTCGGTCATGGCCATGTCCACGTCGCCGGAGGCAATGGCGGCGGAAAGCGCCTGGGCCGAGTCGAACGTCAGCAGCTCGACGTCGACGCCGGCGTCGACGAACAGCCCGTCCTTCTCGGCGGCCCACATGGGGAGGAAGTCCTCGGTGGGCATGGTGCCTATGCGCACGGGGGACAGGCCCTCCCCTTCCCCTGCACCCTTGTCGGAGGAACAGCCCGAAAGCGCGAACACGCACGCCAGGAGCGCCGCCATGACGAACGCTGCGGCGAAGCGCGGAAGCGACGCCGACGGCCGGATTCCGAACCGGCGCACGTCGGTCGCCCCATTG
>CAQLOA010000174.1 GCA_948829205.1 uncultured Eggerthellaceae bacterium | reverse complement strand
CAAAGCTGATGGCATTGGCTATCACCAGATCGCTGTTTTCTATCGCACAAATGCGCAATCCCGTGTGCTTGAGGATATGCTGTTGCGCGCGGGCGTGCCCTACCGCATAGTCGGCGGCACGAAGTTCTTCGACCGCAAGGAGATACGCGACGTGATGGCCTACCTGTCGCTTGTGGTCAACCCCGCCGACGACGTGTCGTTCGAGCGCGTGGTCAACACGCCGAAGCGCGGCATAGGCAAGGGGACCATCGAGCAGATGGAGGAGGTCGCCCGCACCTTCCGCATGCCCATGCTGGAAGCCGCCGAGACGTTGGTTGCCGACGAGACGGTGAGGCCTTCCGCGCGCAAGTCCATCGGGGAGTTCGTCGAGATGATAAAGACGGCCGGCACCTACGAGGGCGACCTTCGCAAGGTGGTGGAGCGAGTCATCGACGACTCGGGGATGATCGAGGCCTACGAGCTCGAGGACACCGACGAGGCCCGCGGGCGCATCGAAAACATAAAGGAGTTCCTCTCGGTCGTCACCGAGTTCTCCCAGACCCACGACGACGGCGAGGACGCCTACTACGAGGCGCCCACGTCGGCCGACGCCCTGGGCGCAGGCGCCGAGGGTGCATCGGGCGCCCCGGAGGACGATTCCGACGACGAGCCCGCACGCACGCTGCGCGGCGACTCGCTGGCCGACTTCATAGAATGGGTGCGGCTGCGCACCGACCTGGACGCCGTGGACGATGGAGGGGCCGCCGTCACGCTTATGACGGTGCATTCGGCCAAGGGCCTGGAATTCGACTACGTGTTCGTCACCGGCATGGAGGAGACGGTCTTCCCCCACATGAACTCCATCGGCGAAAGCGAGGGGGTCGAGGAGGAGCGCCGGCTTGCATACGTGGCCATAACGCGCGCCCGAAGGAAGCTGTGCCTCACGTGCGCGCAGACCCGCCAGCTGTTCGGGCAGACCAACGCCAACCCGGCTTCGAGGTTCATCCAGGAGATACCCTCCGAGCTCCGCGACACCAAGGGGCTGGGCTCGGCCGGGTTCGCCGGTAGCGGCTGGGAGAAGCGGGGGAGCAGGCGCGGGATATCCGGAAGCGGGCGCGAGGCCGGGCGCGGAGGCGTGTCGTACCAGTCGTCCGCTTCGCAGGGAACGCGCAGGGGAAGGCCCCTGTCGGGAGTCAAGGCGGGGTCGGACGGCAAGCGTGCGGGCGCGCGAACCACCTTCAGGAAGGGAGACGTGGTCGACCACAAGACGTTCGGCAAGGGCGTCGTCATCAAGGTGGACGGCGACACGCTTCTGGTGAAGTTCGCCAAGTCCGGTCAGGTGAAGAAGCTGCTCAAGGACTACGCCCCCATCGTCAAGCTGTCATAAGCTATAGTATGCAGGTCTGAAAGCGACACCGAAGGGGACGGACATGCCGAACACGGTGCTGGTGCTTGGGCACCGCAATCCTGACAACGATTCCATAAGCGCGGCCATCGGCCACGCCTACCTGCGCACGAAGCTCGCCGAGCGCGACGGGAACCCCGAAGGGCTCGTGTTCGTGCCGGGGCGTTTGGGACCGCTTCCCCCCGAGAGCCAGTGGGTGCTGGAAAAGAACGGCATCGATGCCCCGAAGATCGTCAAGCACATCAACGTCCGTGTGAAGGACGTCATGACGAAGGACCCCGTCAGCGTCTCCGAGAGCGACACCATGCTCGAGGCCGGAAGGCTCCTGCGCAAGCACAACGTCCGCTCGCTCGTCGTGCGCGACGACGACGGCAGGTTCCTCGGGCTCATCTCCACGCGCGCCATCGCCGAGCGCTACATCTCGGCCACCGACATGCTTCAGGAAGGGGAGAGCTCCTCGTCGATGGCGGTGGCTTCGTCGCTCATCGACTCGCTTGGCCAGAAGGTGTCCGAGCTGATGGCAACCAACGTGTTGGTCCTCGACGAGGAGGACCTCGTGAAGGACGCCGCCGCCGACCTCATCGCCAGCGAGCTGCGCGAGGGGGTCGTCCTTGACAGCGCGGGCAGGGCGGCGGGCATCGTCACGCGCTCCGACGTCACCAACGTCCCCAAGCGCAAGGTGATCCTGGTGGACCACAACGAGAGCCGCCAGGCCGTCGCCGGCATCGAGAACGCCGACGTGCTCGAGATCATCGACCACCACCGCGTGGCCGACGTGTCGACGGCCAAGCCCATCCGATTCCTCAACCTGCCGTGGGGGTCCACGGCCACGATCGTCACCTACGAGCTGCGCAAGGAGGGCATCGACATACCTTCCGGCATAGCCGAGGTGCTGCTTTCCGCCATCATGACCGACACCGTCATACTTAAGTCGCCCACGGCCACCGAGATAGACCGCGAGAACGCCGAGTACCTCTGCGGCCTGCTCGGCGTGGACATGCGCGAGTTCGGGCTGGAGGTGTTCCGCGCCCGCGGAGGCGAGGGCGACATGCCGGTGGAGAGGTTCGTCCGCGCCGACTCGAAGGAGTTCACCGTCGACGACCGCGTGGTGCTCATCGCCCAGCACGAGACCGTCGACCTGGAAGGCGCCCTTTCGCGCGAGGCCGAGGTGCGCGAGTACATGCGCAAGCTTCGCGAGGACAACAACTACGAGTTCGTGCTCCTGCTGGTCACCGACATCCTGGCCGAGGGAAGCCAGTTCCTGCTCGAAGGCAACCCCAAGGTCGTCGAGCAGGCCTTCGGGATAGAGTGCAACGCGCAAGGCGGCAACTGGATGCCCGGCATCCTTTCGCGCAAGAAGCAGGTCGCAGCAAGAATCCTTGCGTAGAGGCACGTGATCGCCAGTCCTCTTAAGCATTAAAGTTGGTTTAACCGCTCGTCAGAGGGAATAGGCACGCCCGGCTCCGTGGCGTTTGACAAGCTGGGATGACTTCCATAACATATCGCTTCGCGTCCCACGAGGAAGGGACGCTTCTTGTTGTCTGCTTCCGTACATATCGGCAAACAACAGGAACAAGAAGGGCAGTAAGAAGGAGTCACATGCCAACAATCAACCAACTGGTCCGCAA
>CAQLOA010000173.1 GCA_948829205.1 uncultured Eggerthellaceae bacterium | reverse complement strand
CACCAACTCCGCTCATCCAAGCTACACGAGGTTCGAGTTCGCCGACTTCGCGCGCCTCGTGCCCGCGTCCGACGTGACCATACAACACGAGGCAACGGGGCTGGCATGGCTGGGCGAGTTCTTGGCCAACATAGACTACAGCCCGCTTTGGGTGACGCTCAAGACCACGGGCGTCGCCATCGTGTTCATATTCGTGCTGGGGCTTGCGGCCGCGTACTTCACCATGCGCATCTCCCCCAAGGCCCAGGGCATCTTCGACGCCATATTCACCATACCCATGGTGCTGCCGCCCACCGTGTGCGGCTTCCTGCTGCTGCTCGCCTTCGGGCGCAACACGGCGCTGGGTCAGTGGTTCATCGACATCGGGTTCCCGCTGGTGTTCAGCTGGCCGGCCACCGTGATAGCGGCCGTGGTCGTGGCATTCCCGCTGATGTACCGCAACTCGCGGGGAGCCTTCGAAGGGCTCGACGCAAACATGCTGGACGCGGCCCGCACGCTTGGCTGGTCGAACGCGCGCATCTTCTTCAAGCTGATGCTTCCGCTGTCCTGGAGCTCCATCGCTGCCGCCACGGTGCTCGCGTTCGCGCGGGCGCTGGGCGAGTTCGGCGCCACGCTGTTCCTTGCGGGCAACTACGCGGGCATCACGCGCACCATACCCATCGCCATCTACTTCGAGTGGATGAACGGCAACCTGGACGTCGCCATATTCTGGACGGTTGTCATAATAATCTTCAGCTTCCTGGTGATACTCTTCATCAACATATGGGGCAAGCGCACCACCAGGTACCGCAGCCGCTCGATCGAGGAATAGGACCGGATGAGTCTGCAAGTCGACATAAGGAAGCACTTCAAGACCTTCGAGCTGGACGTGGCGTTCGAGGCTGGCACCGAGACGCTGGGCTTCCTGGGCGCCTCGGGCTGCGGGAAGAGCCTGACGCTGCGTTGCATCGCAGGCATCGAGACGCCCGATTCGGGGCACATAGTGGTGAACGGCAAGGTGTTCTACGATTCGGAGGCGCGCATCAACCTGACGCCGCAGGAGCGCAAGACTGCGCTCCTCTTCCAGAACTACATGCTGTTCCCAAACCTGACCGTCGAGCAGAACGTCGCCGCCGGCATCGGCAAGGACGTGTCCAAGGGCGACGTCGACGCCATAGTCGCGCGCGAGCTCAAGCGGTTCGGCCTGTCAGGGTTCGAGAAGCGCTACCCGGCGCAGCTTTCGGGCGGCCAGCAGCAGCGCGTGGCCCTGGCCAGGATGCTTGCGGCCCGGCCCGGCATACTCATGCTGGACGAACCCTTCAGCGCCTTGGACGCGCATTTGAAGAGCGTGCTCGAACAGAACCTGGTGGACCTGTTCGACGCCTTCGACGGCACGGTGCTCTACGTCAGCCACGACATCGACGAGGCAATCCGCTTCTGCGACCGCATCGCGGTGGTGGACGCAGGACACATCCTGGAGGTGGACACGCCCGACGAGCTTGTGAACTCCCCGGCCTCCGAGGCGGCGCTGAAGCTGTCGGGGTGCAAGAACGCCGTCCCTGTCGAGAAGTCCGGAGCGCACTCCGTCTTCGTCGAGAAGTGGGGCGTGGTGGTGGAAACCGGGCAGGAGGTCCCCGACGACGTCAGGTTCCTGGGGGTGCGCGCCTTCTACCTCAGGCGCGCCGACGGGCCCGGCGAGAACAACTACCGCGTGCGCGTCGACCGCGTCAGCGACTCGCGCTTCGAGCGGTCCGTGCTGCTCGGGTTCCTCGACCGCGGCGAGGACGCGCCGCCCAGCGTGCAGCGCACAGACGACGAGATGCGCTACCTGCACCAGCATCTCTTCTGGCGCATCGACAAGCTGATGGTCCCAGAGGACCGGCTTCCGCGGGTTGGCGACGAGCTTTGGATACACATCCCCAAGGACAGGCTCTACCTGGTCTGCAAGTAACCGGCTTCAGGGTGACCAATTCGCCGCCGTCGTGTATTATCATCAAGCGAAGATAACGCGAAGGCAAGGAAGCTCCTCTTGAAAGACTCGCATGGAAGAACGATAGACTACCTGCGCATCTCGCTGACCGACAGGTGCAACTTCCGCTGCATATACTGCATGCCTGCGGACGGAGTGTGTGCGCTCGCCCACGAGGACATCCTGCGCATCGAGGAGATAGAGCAGATCGTGCGCGTGGCTGCATCGCATGGCATACGCAGCGTCCGCCTCACCGGGGGAGAGCCCCTGGTCCGCAAGGGCGTCGTGGAGCTCGTCGACTCGATCACCTCGATGCCTGGCATCGAGAACGTGTCGCTGACCACCAACGGGGTGCTGCTCCCCGGCATGGCTGGCGAACTGTCCCGCGCAGGCCTGCATCGGGTCAACATCTCGCTCGACACCTTGGACCCGCAGCAGTTCCGCGACATCACGCGCACGGGAAGGCTGGAGGACACGCTCGCCGGCATCGACGCCGCGCTCGAGGCCGGGTTCGATCCCGTCAAGGTCAACGCCGTCACGGTGCGAAGGCTCGACCAGGACTTCCTGAAGTTCGCCAAGCTGTCGTGCGACCGCCCGTTGCACGTCCGCTTCATCGAGTACATGCCGCTCGGTGACAGCTCGGAGAGCGGCATCGGCTGGGGCAAGGAGGACGTCATCCCGAGCGAAGAGCTGCTCGAGACCATAAACGCGCGCGCGGTCGAAAGCGGCATGGAGCCCCTGCGGCCCGCAGGAAGCAAGCCGGTGGGATGGGGGCCTGCAAGATACTACGAATTCCCCGGAGCGATGGGCACGGTAGGGTTCATATCCCCGCTGTCGCGCCATTTCTGCAGCGAATGCAACCGCCTGAGGCTCACGGCCGACGGGAAGATCCGCCCGTGCCTGTTCAGCGACGAGGAGTTCGACATGAGGGCCGCCGTGAGGGAGGAGGGCCCCGAAGGGATCGAGCGGGTGCTGTTCGAGGCGCTTGGCGCCAAGCCCGACGACCACCACGACAAGGTGGGAACGGAACGCAGCATGAACAAGATCGGAGGCTAGAAGGCCTGTGG
>CAQLOA010000172.1 GCA_948829205.1 uncultured Eggerthellaceae bacterium | reverse complement strand
CTGGAGTTCATAGAGCAGCTGCCGCAGGGGTTCGACACGCTGGTGGGGGAGCGCGGCATCAAGCTGTCGGGCGGCCAGCGCCAGCGCATCGCGATAGCCCGCGCAATGCTGGCAGACGCGCCGATACTCGTGCTGGACGAGGCCACCAGCGCGCTGGATTCGGAAAGCGAGGCGCAGGTGCAGCAGGCGCTTGCGCGCCTGATGGAAGGGCGCACCACCATCGTTGTGGCGCACCGCCTGTCCACGGTGGCCAGCCTTGACCGCATCGTGGTGCTGAAGGAAGGCGCCATCGTGGAGGACGGCCCGCATTCGCAGCTTGTCGAGGCCGGCGGCGAGTACTCGCGCCTCTGGGACAGGCAAACAGGCGCCTTCATGTCCTAAGGTGTGACGAGGCCGCTTTCGTAGGCGAACACGACCAGCTGCGCACGGTCGTGGGCGTCCGTCTTCGCCATGATGCGGGCGACGTGCGTCTTCACGGTGGCCGGCGAGATGAACAGCTCGTCGGCGATCTGTTCGTTGGTCATTCCGCGCGCCACCAGCCGCAGTATCTCGGCCTCGCGGTCCGTCAGCTGCGACAACGCCTCGGCGTGCTGCGTCTTGGACCGTGCCGGCTGCGACCCGGCCGCGGCGAAGTCCTCGACAAGCCGCTTCATGACGGATGGCTGGATCAGTGCGTCGCCCCTGTCTATGATGCGGATGGCGTCGGCGATCTCATCGGGGTCGGCGTCTTTCAGCAAGAATCCGCTCGCGCCCGCCCGCAGCGCGTCGTAGACGTACTCGTCCACATCGAACGTCGTCAGCACCAGCACGTGGGTCTGGGCGAGCAGCGGGTTGCGCGTGATGTCGCGCGTCGCGTCGATGCCGTTCCTCCTAGGCATGCGGATGTCCATCAGCACCACGTCGGGGCGAAGCTGCTGCGCAAGCTCCACCGCCTCCTCGCCGTCGGAGGCCACCCCCGCTATCTCGAAGTCGGGGTATGTGGAAAGTATCGCCTTGTAGCCGCTGCGCACCAGCTCCTGGTCGTCGGCTATCAGTATGGATATCCTGCCGTCGGTCACGGCCTTCCTTCCTTCCACTTTGCAGGGATGAAAACCTCCACGCAAGTCCCTCCCTGCGGCGACGGCATGACGTCGAACGTGCCGTCCAGCAGCCGTACCCGCTCGCGCATGCCCTCTATGCCGTGGCCGACGTCCGAGGCGCCCTCGGGCACGGCCGGCGCGTCCGAGGCGCCGGCCTCCTTCGGCCGGGGCATCCCGCGGCCGTCGTCGCACACGTACAGCACCACGCCTTCGCCCACGTCGCGCATGGCGATCGTCGCCTTCTTGGCATGTGCGTGCCTGACCACGTTCGTGCAGGCCTCGCGGGCGATTCCGAACAGCGCGACGTCCACGTGGGTAGGCACGGACGCCCGGTCGTAGCCCTGCATGAACAGGTCGCATCCGACGCCCGCGTCCTCTAGATAGCCCACGAGGGAAGCCATGCGGTCGGTGCCCTCCGTCGGCTCCAGCTGTGCGTCCTCGCCGCTTCTCAGGACCCCGACCATCGACCTCATGTCCGCAAGCGCCTCCTTCGCGGTGGCGCGCAAGGCGGCTATGGACTCCTTTGCGGCCACGGGGTCGACGTCGACCAGCCTCTCGGCCGCAGCCGCCTGGATGCTGACCGCCGAGAGCGAATGCGCCGTCACGTCGTGAAGCTCGCGCGCGATGCGGACGCGCTCGGCCTCGACGCGGCGCGACGCCTCCGACTCGCGAGTGAGTTCGGCCTCTTCGGCACGCCTGGCCTCGCTGGCGGACAGCTTCTCGGCCTCTTCGGCCCGCTCCTCGGCGGCCTTCAGGTAATCGCCTCGGCTCTTCAGCGCGTAGCCCGCGAAGGCCACGGCCACGACCAGCACGACGTTCTGCACCACGAGCAGCGCCGTCAGCCCGGAGTTCCGGCCGCCCAGCGACGACAGCAGCATCACCACCAGCATGACGGACGCAGCCGCGGCCGTCTGCCCGCGCTCGCACTCGCAAGCAAGCGTGAACAGCGCAACCAACGGACTAGCCGCCGAGAAGGACTCCACGCCGCCCGTCCATTCGAACGCCATCCACAGCAGCAGCGTGACGACGAAGACGGGCCACGGGTAGCGGCGCCGCGCCACGAGTGGGAGGCTTATGGCGAGCGTGGCCACCACTCCCAGAAGGGACGGCGTGATGGCGTGTATGCCGAGCATGCGCCGCATGAAGTCGTCGGGCACGAAGATGTTGGCCGAGAACGTCAGCTGAAGCAGCCCGAACCCGAATGCGCCGGCTGCTATCACGCAGTCGACCAGCCAGTCAGTGGGAGTCATGGGCACGGCGTGCCGCAGGTGCCCCGAGGCCTTCCTTGTGGCTTTCTTCGAAGTTTCGTCCATGATGGAAGTATAGCAACGAAGCAATGGGCCCTTCGTGCCAGGTGCCGAATACCCGCTTCCTTGGGTGACCTCGAGGAGTCGGGAAGACTACGAATCCGTCGTTTTCCAAACCTTATAGAAACGCTGTCATATTTTCTTCATCCATGCTTGCAATCCATGGCGGGGATGCTAATATATCCACTTGTTTAGCACTCAAGCACATAGAGTGCTAACATGTCGAAAGCAACACAAGGCATAGTCACGAAAGGAAGGCTGCGCAATGAATCTTAAGCCACTTGGCGACCGCGTGATCATCAAGCAGGACGAGGCGGAGACCACCACCGCTTCCGGACTGTTCATCGCCGGCGATGCGAAGGAGAAGCCCCAGACGGGCACCGTTTTGGCGGTCGGACCCGGCAAGATGGACAAGGACGGCAAGAACCTGCCCATGCCGGTCAAGAAGGGCGACCGCGTCGTCTACAGCAAGTACGGCGGGAACGAGGTCCTCGACGGCGACGAGGAAGTGCTCATCGTCCGCGCCGACGACATCTACGCAATCATCGGCTAGCGCAAAGCCTTGAAGCATAACCACCGAAAGGAAGTCAACTAAATGGCAAAGAACATCACATTCGACGCCGACGCCCGCTCCGGCCTCGCTTCCGGCGTCAGTAAGCTGTCCGA
>CAQLOA010000171.1 GCA_948829205.1 uncultured Eggerthellaceae bacterium | reverse complement strand
GTTCTATATTCCATACCAACATGAACAAATCCCAGCGTAGAAGCAATTTTTCATTCTCGTCAATTATGCAAACGAAGAGAAATGCACATTTTGAAAAAAGGCTTCAAAACCAAGCGTGACCAGCGTAAACAGTCGATTTTTATCCATTTGTTCACCAATATGGGCATGTTTTCAACATTTTCCACCACCAGAAAGGCGCCACAGGCGCGAAAAACTCTGTTTTTCAAGATTTTTCAGATATTTCGGAGATGATTTTCTGCAACGTCGAAAAGTTATGAAATTCAAGAAATTCCAGCGCGCGTGCCAAAACGAACGTCCCTGACGCATCCTGCTTTTGACCTCACTGTCATAAAAGCTGAACGCTGGCGCCCTCGGGGGTTTCTCTCGACGCGTCGTCGCCTCGAACTAACCCAGCTTCGCTGGGTGGATTTCTCGGCTCCTTTGGCTTACCTCGCTCCACCCCCGAGGGCGTCAGCATTTGCAGGGCACTACTCTCATCACATCCTTTATATATAGGCGCGTGCGCTATAATTCAGCTTCAAAACAATGCTCTTTCAGGGAGGACCCATGAAGTTCAGCATAAACAAGTCGGAGTTGCAGAACACCCTCGCCGTAGTCCAGAAGGGAATATCCACCCGGTCTACCCTCCCGGTGCTTTCCGGCATCCTGATCGACGCCGTGGGGGACAAGCTGGTCTTCCAGTCCACCGACCTCGAACTCTCCATACAGATGGAAGTGCCCGCCCTCATCGAGGAACCGGGCAAGCTGGTGGTTCCAGGCAAGCTGTTCTCCGACATAGTGAAGAGCCTTCCCGACGCCGCAGTCAACGTGACTTCCGAAGGCACCGAGGCCAGGCTCACCTGCGACAGCACCGCCTTCTCGGTGAAGACGCTGAACCCGGAGGATTTCCCGGGCTTTCCGACCGTGCAGCCCCAGAAGACGATCAAGATTCCCTTCGCCGTGTTCTCGAAGATGGTGAAGCGCGTATCGCGCGTGGTTTCTCGCGACGAAAGCAGGGCCATACTCACCGGCGTGCTGGTGGAAACCGAGGGAGCGAAGCTGCGCATGGTGGCCACCGACTCGTACAGGCTCGCCTTGACGGAGACGGACATCGATTCCGAGGCGTACGACGGCACCGAGGACTTCAGCGCCGTGATCAGCGGCAACTTCCTGAACGACGTGGCCGGCCTTTCGCTTTCCGAACAGACCGTGAGCATCGGCGTGGCCGAGAACCAGATAATCGTGCGCTGCGAAGACATGGTGTTCATCAACCGCCGCATCGAGGGGCAGTATCCGAACTACCGACAGCTGCTCCCCGACAGCCATTCCACGCGCGCTACGTTCCCCGTCGACCAGCTGACATCAGCCGTGCGCCGTGCAGCTCTGATGAGCTCGTCCACGGCTCCCATCAAGTTCGCGCTGACTCCGGCGGTCAACCTCGCGCAGATCACCGTGACCTCGGCCGACGTCGGGTCGGTGCAGGAAAGCATCGACTGCCCCATCGAAGGGGAGGACGTGGAGATAGCCTTCAACTCCTCCTACGTCAGCGACGGGCTTTCCACCATGAAGGAGGAAGAGGTCTACTTCGACGTGCAGTCGTCGCTGAAGCCGGGAATCTTCCGCTCGACGACAGAGGACAACCACCTTTACCTCATCATGCCCGTCCGCATCTAACGCCGCGGGCCCCGCGCCATGTTGCGGATAACCGACATACGCCTGAGGAACTTCCGGTCCTACGGCGAGCTTTCCTTGGAAGGGCTCGGCGAGCTGACCGTCTTCCTGGGCCCGAACGCTTCGGGCAAGACCAACGCCGTGGAAGCCGTGCAGCTGCTCACGGCGCTGGTGTCGTTCCGGAATGCGACCGTATCCGAATTGGTGAGGCGGGGCGAACAGTACGCCCGCGCGGAAGCGATCGTCACGGACGGAAACCGCCTGCTGGAGATAGGGCTTCACCTTCAAACAGACCCGGTCGGGCGCCACTACGCGCTGAATGGCAAACGCCGGGCAGCGAAGGACCTTCGAGGAACGCTCCCGTCCGTTACCTTCACTCCCGACGACCTGAACCTGGTGAAGGGTTCCGACCGGCACCGCCGCCGCGAGCTGGACGTGCTGGGGTCGCAGCTGAACGCCAACTACTTCCAGTTGGTGAGGGACTACGACAAGGTGCTCAGGCAGAAGAACCGGCTGTTGAAAGAAGAGGCGCCCATGCCTTTGCTCGAGGCCGCGAACGAGGTGTTCGCGAAGGTCGGCGAGCAGCTTACCAGCTATCGCACAGCGTTGTTCGGGCGCCTTGTCCCCCACATTGCCGCGCATTACGCAGACATTTCCGGCGCCCGCGAACGGCTGGGGGCGCAATACTTGCGAAGCTGGGCAGGGGACGGCCCGCTTGCTGACGCCATAGACTTGCGGCTTGAGTCCTCGCGCGGCCGCACGCTGACAGGGCCGCATCTGGACAAAGTGGCCTTCGACGTCGACGGGATGGACGCTCACTCCTTCGCAAGCCAGGGCCAGCAGCGGTCGATAGTGCTGGCATGCAAGCTGGCCGAGGCCGAGGTGGTCGAGGAGATGCTGGGACAACTTCCTGTGTTGCTGCTCGACGATGTCATGTCCGAGCTTGACGCCGCACGCAGGGAGGCGCTGGTGAAGGGACTGCTGGCCGGCAAGCAGACATTCATAACCACGGCGAACATCGACTACTTCGACAAGCCGATGCTCGACCGCGCCCGCATCGTTGAATTGGGCGCGTGAAGACGAGGCCGGCGCCGTGTTGCCCAACCGAATCCGCGCTCCGCTGCTCGCCTTCGGCTCGTGCGCTCCACTCCCTCGCATTCATATGCGGCCCTTCGGGCCTTTTCTTTGTCTCAGACGGATTCTCTGGGCAATACGGCGCCGGCCTCTGACACATTCGCATAGGCGCAGCTTGTCTGCGTCGGTTGTCGAAAGCGCTCACAGTTCCGATTTGCAGGGCGTTTGCAGAAAAAAGCATGAAAGTGCTCGAAAAAACGCAACTCATGCCTTAAAATCGCTTCTAGCGCTAAATCTAAGCGCGAAATCAGCTAAAATTAGAACATATATTCGAT
>CAQLOA010000170.1 GCA_948829205.1 uncultured Eggerthellaceae bacterium | reverse complement strand
CCTCGGTGGCCTTGACGCCGGCCTCGATCTTCATGGCCAGGTCGACCTCTTCGGCCGCGGTAAGCAGCGGAACCTTGCCTATCTCCTTGAGGTACATGCGCACGGGGTCGCCGGTGAGCATGGTGACGCTGTTGTCGGCGGAGCGGCGGCGCGTCTTCGCCTTGCTGCGCGACGACTTCACCTTGGGCAGGCTGACGTCGGACGAAGCCTTGAGCTCTTCCTCGGGGATGCCGTCGAGCACCTGGTCGGGATCGTCCGAGATGTCTTCCACGGAGTCTTCCGAGTCCTTCTCCTCGATGCCGTCGGCAGGTGCATCGATGTCTGCCGTCTCGATGTCCTCCGTCGGCTCTTCGTCAAGGATATCCTCGACGACTTCGAGCGCGTCGTTTCCTTCGTCCTTTGCAGCAGCCTTCTTGGCAGCGGACTTCGCGGCGGCCGTAGACTTTTTAGACGCAGCCTTCGCGGCCGGCTTGTCAACGGCCTTGGACTTGGTGGCCGCCTTCTTGGCGGCTGGCTTCGCTTCGTCCTTCGCAGCAGCCTTCTTGGCCGCAGGCTTCGCCTTGGATGCGCTGCTGGACGCAGCAGCCTTCGCCTTCGAGGCGGAAGCCTTCGCGGTAGCCTTCTTGGCCGGAGCCTTCTTTTCCGCGGACTTGGCCGCCGTCTTGGCCTGGGATGTCTTCTTGGAGGTGGTGCTTGCCTTGGTGCTGGATTTGGTGCCCTTTTGCGCCGTTGTGGTTGCGTTGCTCTTCGTGCTCGTCTTCTTTGCTTCTTGTTCTGCCTTCGTAGCTCTTGCCACCAGCAATCCTTTCAACGCTTTAATCTGGGCATAGCTTCGCCATAATAGGCGCAAACATGCGAACTTGCAGGATACATCAGTTTCGAACCGAACACAAGTGGTTTACGGGAAGGAATTAAAGAAGGTCGACCGGGTCGACGTCTATGGCCACGTTCACGCCAGGAACCGGCTTGATCCCTGCGTACGCGTCGCGCAGGAACGCCGACACGTCCTTCCCTACCGGGCACTTGACCACGAAGTGCCACCTGTGGTCGTCGCGAATCTTCTCGAACACGCACGGGCCGGCAGGCAGCACCTCCCAGCCGTCCTGGGCGTTGGCTTCCGCCAGCGCCTTCGCCCTTCCCTGGATGAGCGACGCATGCTGCGACACGCGCCCCTCGTCCTTCCCCCACGCCACGATGTTCGCCATCCTGACGAACGGCGGGTACTTCAGCACCTTGCGCTTCGGCAGTTCGACGCGGAGGAACGCCTCCCTGTCGTAGGCCGCAGCCGCTTGTATGGCGGGGTCGTCAGCCTCGTAGGTCTGCACCATCACGCGGCCAGGGACGCTTCCGCGCCCGGCGCGGCCCGCCACCTGCTCTATGAGGTCGAACGTGCGCTCGGAGGCCCGGAAGTCGGGTAGGTGCAGCTGCGTGTCCGCGTTCACCACGCCGACCAGCGTGACGTCGTCGAAGTCGAGCCCCTTCGCTATCATCTGCGTGCCCAGAAGCACTGCGCGCGGAGCGGCGGCGAACCGGTCGAGCAGCATGCGGTGCGACCCTTTCCCCTTGGTGGTGTCGGCATCCATGCGCACTATGGGCACAGGGCCCGAAGCCTCGTCCAGGTCCGGCTCTTCTGCGCCTGCGAACTGCGGCATCTCGCCGAACTCGGCGTCGAGCAGCGACCGCAGCTCGTCTTCGACCCTCTGGGTGCCCACGCCGAACTTCTTCAGGTAGGGGCTGTCGCATTCGGGGCACTTCCCGGGAGCCGGCACGCTTCGGCCGCAATGGTGGCACACCAGGCGGTTGCCCCTGGCATGGTAGGTCAGCGTGGTCGAGCACGACGAGCACTTTGGGACGAACCCGCAGTCGCGGCACAGCAGGAACCTGGCGAACCCCCGCTGGTTCAGAAGGAGCACGACCTTCCTGCCCTGGGCAAGCTCGCCGACCATCGCCGACCGCAGCCTGGCCGAAAACATCTCGCGCGAGCCGCCGCGGAACTCGAGCGCCATGTCGATGACGTCGACCTGGGGCATCGGCCGGCCATTGGCGCGCTCGGGCATGCTGACGGAGTGCCAGTTGTCCTTGCGGTTCACGTTGTAGAGCGACTCCAGCGAGGGCGTTGCAGAACCGAGAATCAGCGTTCCGCCGCAGCGCCGCACCATCCATGCCGCGACGTCGCGCGAGACGTAGCGCGGGGCGCTTTCCTGCTTGTATGTCGTCTCGTGCTCCTCGTCGATGACGACGAGCCCCAGGTTCTGCACAGGCGCGAACAGCGCGCTTCGTGCGCCGACGACGACCCTGGCCTTCCCCTCGCGGATGAGGTCCCACTGGTCGAACCGCTCGCCTGCGCCCATTGCTGAGTGCAGCACGGCGACTATGTCTCCGAAGCGTCCGCGGAACCGCGCGACGGTCTGCGGAGTCAGCGCGATCTCGGGCACGAGGACTATGGCGGAGCGCCCCTCGTCCAACGCCCGGCCGATCGCGCGCAGATACACCTCGGTCTTGCCCGACCCCGTGACGCCGTCCACCAGCACCACCTGGCCATCCCCGCAGTCCATGGCCTCGCCTATGGCCGCGAGGGCACACTCCTGGCCGCATGTCAGGTCGAAGGGGGCGCGCCTGGGGAATGGGGCATGCTCCGCGAAATCGCCTTCAGGCACCACCCGGGGGCTTTCGTCCGATGCGTCCTTTGCAATGGCGGCATGCGTTCTCATGCGCCGGCGCCGCTCCACACGCACGACGCCTTTCTTCTCGAGCGAGGACACGGCCGACCCGACGCTGCCGTACAGCATGTTCAGCTCGGAGACCCTGATGTCGCCCTGGCGGACCGCGTCGACCACGGCGATCTGCTTGCTGGCGTTCTCCCGAGGCGAGAACGCGTCTATTTCCGGCCCAGCGACGACCCATCGGTCGTCCACCTTGTCCACTTGCGGGCTCTGCAGCATCCAGCCGCCCTTGGGGTTGCGCACCATGCGCGGAACGCCCCCCGGAGGCGTCAGAAGGCGCACGCATACGGAAAGGGGCGCGACGTAACGCTTCGCCAGGAAGCGGGCGCATTCGGCCCCTAGCGCGTCGAAGTACGACCGGGACAGCAACGTCGACACGGGCTTC
>CAQLOA010000169.1 GCA_948829205.1 uncultured Eggerthellaceae bacterium | reverse complement strand
CCCTGGAAGACGCCGTGAAGGGGCGCAAGCACATCGTCGTGTTCGGCGACTTCGATCTGGACGGCATCTCGGCCACGACCGTGATGACCCGCGGAATCAGGGCTCTTGGCGGGAAGGTCACGCCGTTCATCCCCAGCAGGTTCAGCGAGGGATATGGTTTGACGCTCGCCGCGCTCGAGCGGGTGAAGCGGACCGGATGCGACCTTGTGGTCACGGTGGACTGCGGCATCTCGTGCCGCGAAGAGGTGGCAGCCGCGCTCGATGCCGGAATGTCGGTCGTCGTCACCGACCACCACGAGGCGTCCGATTCGGTCCCCCAGGGCGTTCCGCTCGTCGACCCCAAGGCGCAGCCTGGAAGCCCGTCGCACATACTTGCCGGCGTCGGCGTGGCGTTGAAGGTCATACAGGCGCTTGGGTCGCGCTTCGGGTTCCCCCACCTTTGGCGAAGCTATACCGACTTCGCCACGCTTGGGACCGTTGCCGACCTCATGCCCATGCGCGACGAGAACCGGGCGCTCGTGGCCGACGGCCTCGCGCAGATGAACCAGCAGCCGCGTCCCTGCATCGCGGCGCTTGCGGCCGCATCCGGCATGGAGAGCAAGCCGCTCACGTCCACCAACCTCAGCTTCTCGCTCATCCCGCGCCTGAACGCCGCGGGACGCATGGACGACGCCGAGCTTGCGCTCGACCTGCTGATGTCGGACAGCTTCGAGGAGGCGAGCGTGTACGCCCAGAGGCTAGACGAGGTGAACACGCGCCGTCGCCGTATAGAGGCGGAGCTTTCCGAGGTCGCGATGGAGCAGGCGAAGCGCGAGTACGCAGGCGAGCGGGTGCTGGTCGTGGCAGGCGAGGGGTGGCACGAGGGAGTCAAGGGCATCGTCGCCTCGAGGCTGGTGGGAGCCTACGGGGTTCCCGTGCTGCTCTTCACCATCGAGGACGGCCAGGCGCGCGGAAGCGGACGGTCGGTCGGGAACGTGAACCTGTTCGAGGCCATCGAGTCCACAAGCGACCTCCTCACGCGCTTCGGGGGCCATGGCGCCGCAGTGGGGGTCACGCTGCCCGTCGAGAACCTCGGCGAGTTCAAGCGCCGCCTCTGCCTCCACATGGACTCGCTTCCCGAGTCGGAGTTCAAGCCCATGTGCGAGGTGGACGTGCTCGTCGACCTGCATGACCTGACCATTCCCGACGTCGAGGCGCTGGACATGCTTGCGCCGTTCGGCCAGGAGAACCCCGAGCCCGTGCTGTTCGCCCACAACGTGCTGCTCGACCAGTGCCGGGCGGTGGGCGCCGGGAAGAACCATTTCTCGTGCAAGCTAACCGACGGGCGCGCGCAGGTGGGCGGCATACTGTTCCACTGCTCGGACATAGAGTCGCTCGTCGTCACCGAGTCGATAGTCGACGCAGCGTTCACGGCTCAGATAGACGAATGGCGCGGACGCCGTTCTGTGAAGGCCATGCTGAAGGCCGTCGTGCCCTCGAAGGAGTGCTCGTGCCTGAACGCGTGCCTGGACGAAGGGCAGTGCGAGTTCGTCGAGTCGCTGTTCGGCGAGCCTTTGGAGGAAGGCCGTGCCGTCGAAGGCGCGGACGCCGAAGCGCAGGACGCATGCGAGCTGCGGGAGCAGTGGCGCCGCCTAGGACGGCAGGACCCGGCGCGCCTGAAGACCGAGATCATCCACGCCATCATAGGCGAGCACGCCCCCCACGCCACGCAGTCGAAGATCATGTCCATGCTCGAGCAGGGCCATTCGGTTCTGGGCATCATGGCCACGGGCCGCGGCAAGTCGCTGGTGTTCCAGGCGCATGCCGCATTCCAGGCGCTCACGCAGGGGAAGGCCAGCCTTTTCGTGTACCCGCTGCGCGCCCTGATGTCCGACCAGGCATTCCATCTCGGGAGGAAGTTCGCGCGCTTCGGCCTTAGGTGCGCCGTGCTGAACGGCGACACGCCTGCCGCCGACAGGGAGTCCACCTATGCCGGCCTTGCCGACGGCACGGTTGACATAGTGCTCACCACCCCCGAGTACCTGTCGTTCCACGCCGAAGAGGTGGCCTCCTCCGGGCGCATAGGCTTCATGGTGGTGGACGAGGCGCACCACATCGGCCAGGCCAAGGCCGGCAGCCGCCCCGCCTACAGGCAGCTGGCCGACATAGTGAGCCGGCTGGGCGGCCCTGTGGTGCTGGCAGTGACGGCCACGGCCAACAACCAGATCGCCGACGACATCCAGCACGCGCTGCCCGTGTCGGAACGCGTGGTCGACGACACGTCGCGCGACAACCTGCACATCGACGACCAGCGCGGCATGCTTGCGCGCGACGACTACCTGGCGCACATCATAGGCTCGGGCCGGAAGTGCGTCATCTACGTGAACTCGCGCGAGCAGTCGGTCGGGGTGGCGCGAAGGCTTCGGCGCCGCGTGCCGCAGCTTGCGCACATGATAGGCTTCTACAACGCAGGACTGGGCCGCGAGGAGCGCTCGCGAATCGAGGACTTGTTCCGAGACGGCTCGATACGGGTGCTCGTGGCGACGTCGGCCTTCGGGGAGGGGATAGACATCCCCGATATCCGCCATGTCGTGCTCTACCACATGCCGTTCTCCGACGTCGAGTTCAACCAGATGGCCGGCCCGCGACGGGGCAGACGCATGGGTGCACTTGCTGTACGGCCGCCAGGACGTGTCCGTGAACCGCGGCATCCTGGAGGACATGACGCCCTGTCGCGACGTGATGGCACAGGTGTACAGGCGTCTGAAGACCCTGCAGGCCGAATCCCCCGGGCTGTTGTTCACGCTCGCCGCCGACGACCTCGCGCGCCTCGCCAGCGCCCCGCGGCACCCGGTATCGCTTGCAGCCGCCGAGTGCGGGCTTTCCGTGTTCGCCGAGCTTGGGCTCATCGAGGCCACGCCGTGCTTCTCGGGCGGCTCGAAGGCGTACTCGGTCAGGGTCGTCGAAGGCGCGAAGAAGGTCGAGCTTACCGACTCGGTGCGCTACCGCGAAGGGCTCGACGAGATTGAGGAGTTCCAGGAGTTCCGCAACTGGGCGATGAAGTGCGACATCCACGGTTTGACCGTCCGCGTGACGCATCCGATCGCCCCGGGCTTCTAAGGTATATCATTATCGAATCATGGACAAC
>CAQLOA010000168.1 GCA_948829205.1 uncultured Eggerthellaceae bacterium | reverse complement strand
GTTCGACGGGGCGGCCGCGGTTGCGGCGGGCAACATGACCGAAGAGCAGCTGGCCTTCTACGAGGACACGGCGTGCCCGACCTGCGGAAGCTGCTCGGGCCTGTTCACGGCGAATTCGATGAACTGTCTCTGCGAGGCGCTGGGCATCGCGCTTCCCGGCAACGGCACCATACCCGCGGTCTATTCCGAGCGCATCAGGCTGGCCAAGCATGCCGGCATGAAAGTGATGGAGCTGGTCGAGAAGGGCGTGCGCATCAAGGAAATCGTGAACGAGGCCGCCGTCCACAACGCAATGGAATGCGACATGGCCTTCGGCGGCTCCACCAACACGGTGCTGCACCTGACCGCCATCGCCAAGGCGGCTGGATGCCCCATCACCATGGACGACTGGGACGCAGCAAGCGCGCGCACGCCACACCTGGTGAAGCTGCAGCCTTCCGGTCCGTGCCCGCTTTCCGACCTCTACGAGGTTGGGGGAGTGCCGGTGGTCATGCACGAGCTGGCCGAGCTGGGGCTTCTGGACATGAGCGCCCTCACCTGCATGGGCCCCATGCCTGAATACGTCGAGGGCTGCACGAAGGCTGCGGACGGCGAGGTGTGCCGCACGCACGAGAACCCCTTCTCGGCGCAGGGCGCGCTGAAGGTGCTTCACGGCAACATCGCACCCAACGGCGCCATAGTGAAGAAGTCGGCGGTCAGCCCCAAGATGATGAAGCATACGGGCCCGGCGCGCGTGTTCGGCAGCGAGGAGGAGGCCTGCGAGGCCATCAACGACGGCGCCATAAAGGCAGGCGACGTCGTTGTGATCCGCTACGAGGGCCCCAAGGGCGGCCCGGGGATGCGCGAGATGCTGACCCCCACCAGCTCCATATGCGGAATGGGCCTGTCCGAAAGCGTGGCCCTGATAACCGACGGCCGCTTCTCGGGAGCCACGAAGGGCCCCGCCGTGGGCCACGTCAGCCCCGAGGCGGCGGCCGGCGGCCCCATAGCGCTGATAGAGGAAGGCGACTCGATAACCGTCGACATCGAGGGAGGGGCCCTGACGTTGAACGTGGACGACGACGAGCTAGCGAGAAGGCGCCAGGCGTGGCAGCCTCCGAAACCCAAGCACGACCATGGCGTGCTCGCGAAGTATGCGCGGATGGTCTCATCGGCAGACGAAGGAGCGTACGTGGCATGACGGACGAAGAGAAGAAGATCCGCAGGAACGCGGCAAGCGTAGGGGCGCCCAGGGGGCTTGGCTCCAGGACGCCGAAGCAGGGCAGGCAGATGCTGGGCGCCGAGGCGGTAGTGGCATCGCTGGAGGCTGAAGGGGTGGACGTCGTGTTCGGATACCCCGGAGGGCAGGCGATAAAGCTGTACGACGCGCTCTACGACTCCGAGCAGATTCACCACGTGCTTGCACGCCACGAGCAGGGCGCGGTGCACATGGCCGACGGCTACGCGCGCGCTACCGGCAACCCGGGCGTCGCGATCGTCACCAGCGGCCCTGGTGCGACCAACACGGTCACCGGAATAGCGACGGCATACATGGACTCGGTCCCGCTGGTGGTCATAACGGGCCAGGTCCCGCGTGCCGTCATCGGAACCGACTCGTTCCAGGAGTCGGACATCGTGGGCATCACCATCCCCGTCGTGAAGCACTCGTTTCTGCTGCAGTCCACCGACGAGCTGACGCGGACGATCCGGGAGGCGTTCCACATCGCGTCCACCGGCCGCCCCGGCCCCGTGCTCATCGACATACCGTCCGACCTTGCGGGATCGACGATGGTGTTCGAATACCCCGACGAGGTGAACATCCCCTCGTACAAGCCCACCTACCGCGGCAACGCCAAGCAGGTGCGCGCAGCGGCGAAGCTGATCGAGAAGGCGCAGCGCCCCGTACTGTACGTGGGTGGCGGCGCGACCATATCGGGAGCCACCGACGAGCTGGTCATGCTTGCCGACATGATGCGCATCCCCGTTGTCACGACGCTTATGGGGAAGGGCGCGTTCCCGGCTTCCCACGAACTGAACCTCGGGCCGGTGGGCATGCATGGGGCGAAGTACTCCAACCTCGCCATGACCGAGTCGGACCTGATCATATCCGCTGGGGCCAGGTTCTCAGACCGCGTGACCGGCCGCCTTTCCGAGTTCGCTCCGCATGCCGACGTCATACACATCGACATAGACCCCGCCGAGATAGGGAAGGTGCGCGAGGCGCAGGTCCCGATAGTGGGCGACCTGAAGGGGGTGCTGGACGCGCTGCTCGACCAGCTCGAGAAGGACGGGGCGACCCCTAAGTCCGACGAATGGGTACAGCGCATCGAGGCCTGGCGGGAGCGATACCCGTTCTATCACCCCAACCTCGGCGACGACGAGGGCGAGATCGTCCCCGAGCTCGTCATGAAGGAGCTGTCGCGCCAGCTGGACCCGGCGACCTCCGTGGTCGTGACCGAGGTGGGCCAGCACCAGATGTGGGCACACCAGTTCATCGACAGGGAGGTTCCCAGGAGCTTCCTGTCGTCGGGCGGCCTGGGCACGATGGGGTTCGGGTTCCCGGCGGCCATAGGCGCCGCCATCGCGCAGCCGGACAAGACGGTCGTGTGCGTCGCCGGCGACGGGTCGTTCCAGATGAACTCGCAGGAGATGGCCACCGCCGCCATAAACAAGGTGCCCGTCAAGGTGCTGATCATGGACAACAGGGCGTTGGGCATGGTGCACCAATGGCAGAAACTCTTCTACAACGAACGCTACTCGCAGACCCTTCTGGACGAGAACCCCGACTTCGTGAAGCTGGCCGACGCCTACGGCTGGGAGGGCGAGAAGGCGACGAGCCCATCCGACGTCCCCGGAGCCATCGAAAGGATGCTGCAGGCCGAAGGCCCATACCTTCTGGACGTGAGGATATCCCGCGAGCAGAACGTTTATCCGATGGTGGCCCCAGGGGCCGCGCTTGATGACGTCATGGGAGCCATAGACGTCGCCGTAGGCGCCGTGCGCATCGACATGCCGGCCGGCGTAGCGCAGCAGCCCGCGTCGCCCTGCGCGAACATCGACGCCCAGTTCGGCGGCCGCTGGGAGGCCGACCCGGGCGACAAGGGGGAGCACATGGGCCCCGAAGGCGGCGCAGCGAACGGGAAGGGGGAGTAGCA
>CAQLOA010000167.1 GCA_948829205.1 uncultured Eggerthellaceae bacterium | reverse complement strand
CACGTACACTGCGCTGAGCACGGTGAACACGTAGGCCTGCAGGAACGCGACGAGCGTCTCGAGCGCGTACATGAACACCAACAGCAGGAACCACGGAATGGTGAGCACGCCGCTCACCAGGTCGAACGACTGGATGCCTGCCGTCAGGAACACGGTGGACGCCAGCGCGAAGATGCCCAGCACCATGTGGCCCGCGAACATGTTGCCGTAAAGTCGGACGGCAAGGGTGAGCCAGCGGATGACGCAGCTGAACAGCTCGAGGAACCAGATGATGGGAACCATGACGATGGGCAGGCCTGCAGGCGCGAACGTCTTCAGGTAGCCGATGCCGCCATGGGCCTTCACGCCCCAGAAGTTGAAGTAGACGAAGGATATGGTGGCGAGCGCCCAGGTGACCGAGATGGTGCCGGTGGCGGTCTTGGCGCCCGGGATCAGTCCGATGAAGTTGGCCACCAGGATGAAGAAGAACATGGTGGCGATGAACGGCACGTGCTTCTTGAAGCCGTGCCCGATGATGCCCTCGCCGATGTCGTTGCGGCACATCTGGTAGCCGTACTCCACCGTGTTGAGGAACTTGTTCGTCGGGATGAGCGTGAGCTTGCGCGCAGCGACCAGCACGACCACGCAGGTGACGATCCATGCGATGATCATGTAAAGGATGTACTGCGTGATGCCGAACTCGGCGGTTCCGATCACGATCTGCGAATCGAACGAGGCGCTTAGATGCGGCACGTTCGCCGCGAGCATGTCGAGTGGATTCACTTTGTTACCTTTCCTTGCTGTTGCTCCTCGACCTTATGACGCCGAAGACGATGGCCACGAAAGAAAGTGCCACGGCCTCGGCGAGCACGAAGGGCATCGCGAAGTCACGCGCAACCACGACGCATAGGATGGCCAGGGCGAACATGACCACGAACGAGACGACAAGACTCAGGATAAGGATGCTCATGTGCCCGAAGTTGCTGGTCGACGTGACCTTCTTGGTCATGTTCAACCCAAAGAGCAGCGGCAGGAAGCCGACCACTCCCGACAGCAATCCGCACACGATAGCGATTATCAAGTCTCGCCCCCGTCATAGTTGCACGTTGCCCGGCAGACGCCAAGATGCGCGCTACGACACTTTCCCCTCTAAAGCCAACAGCAATGATAATGGAGAAATTGTGGGAGTGCAGATAGAAAGCCGAAGAACCGGGACGAATGGCAGGGCGAATGGAGGGCCCTGGGCGCCGGGGCCTTCGGCAAGACGAAGCTACTCGCCGAAGACGCGCACCTTCATGCCGGCTTCCTGCAGCATCTCCATGGCCAGCTCGTCAGGGTATGGGTTCTGGTAGACGATCTCCTCGATGCCGGCGTTGATGATCATCTTCGCGCACACCACGCAAGGCTGCGTGTTGACGTAGATCTTGGACCCCTCTATGACCGGGCCGTACTTGGCCGCCTGGATGATGGCGTTCTGCTCGGCATGCAGGCCGCGACATATCTCGTTGCGCTGACCCGAGGGGATTCCCAGCTCCTGGCGAAGGCATCCCACCTGCGCGCAGTGCGCAAGCCCCGACGGCACACCGTTGTAGCCGGTCGCAAGTATGCGGTTGTCCTTGACGATGACGGCACCCACAGCGCGGCGCATGCACGTGGTGCGGGTGGCGACCTCGTTGGCCAACTTCATGAAGTATTCGTCCCAGCTGGGACGTGCGTCGTTGCCCATGATCAGTACTCCAGTTCGGGATAGAGCGGATGCGCCGCAAGAAGGCGCGCGCTGCGTTCGCGGATGTTCGCCAGGACTTCCTCGTCTTCGGGGTTGAACACGGCCTGCGCTATGGACTGGCCGACTTCGTGGAAGTCGTCCACGTCGAAGCCGCGCGTGGTGCAGGCGGCCGAGCCTACGCGTATGCCGCTGGCCACGAACGGCGAGCGCTTCTCGTTGGGAATGGTGTTCTTGTTCACGGTGATGCCGACGGTCTCCAGCAGCCGCTCGGCGTCCTTGCCGGTGACGTCGGCCGCCGTCAGGTCGACCAGGCACAGGTGGTTGTCGGTTCCGCCCGAAACCAGCCGCAGGCCGCCGTCGGTGATGCCGCGGCCCAGCTCGGCGCAGTTGTCGACGACGCGCTCCATGTACTCCTTGAACTCGGGCTGCATGGCCTCGCCGAAGGCGACCGCCTTGCCCGCCACGACGTGCATGAGCGGGCCGCCCTGCGAGCCGGGGAACATGGCCTTGTCCACCTTCTTGGCGATCTCCTCGTCGTTGGTGAGGATAAAGCCGCCGCGCGGCCCGCGAAGGGTCTTGTGGCTGGTGGAGGTGACCACGTCGGCGTAGGGCACGGGGCTTGGATGCACGCCTGCGGCCACGAGGCCGGCGATGTGGGCCATGTCCACCATGAGGTAGGCCCCGGCGCCGTGGGCGATGTTCGCCAGGCGCTGGAAGTCGATGATGCGGGGGTAGGCCGACGCGCCCGCCACGAGCACCTTCGGGCGCACCTTCGACACCTGCACCTCGAGCGCGTCGTAGTCGAGCTGCTCGGTGAGCGGGTTCACCCCGTAGGGCACGACGTTGTATATGCGTCCGCTGAAGTTGACGGGAGAGCCGTGCGTGAGATGGCCGCCGGGGTCGAGCGACATGCCCATGATGGTGTCGCCAGGGGCGGCAAGCGCCATGTAGGCTCCGAGGTTCGCCTGCGACCCCGAATGGGGCTGCACGTTGGCGAACTGCGCGCCGTACAGCTTGCAGGCGCGGTCGCGCGCGACGTCTTCGACGCGGTCGACCTGCTCGCATCCTCCGTAGTAGCGGTGTGCCGGGTAGCCTTCCGCGTACTTGTTGGTGAGCACGCTTCCCACGGCCTCGAGCACGGCGCGCGAGGTGAAGTTCTCGGACGCGATGAGCTCGATGGTGCCGCGTTCGCGGGAAAGCTCGGCCTGCAGCAGGTCGGCTATCAGGGGGTCTTGCTTCCTAAGGAATTCGTCTGCCAGCATCGGCTAGCCCTCCAATGCCATGATCTTGCCGACGCGGCGGGCATGGCGCCCCTCGCCGAACGGGGTGGACAGGAACTCGTCGACTATGGCCTCGTTGTTTTCGAGCGGAACGAAGCGGCCTGACAGCGTGACCACGTTGGCGTCGTTGTGCTCGCGCGCCAGGCTGT
>CAQLOA010000166.1:1994-3219 GCA_948829205.1 uncultured Eggerthellaceae bacterium | reverse complement strand
GCCTTGACGATGTTCATCGCGTTGCTGGTGCCCAGCGACTTCGTGATGACGTTCTTGATGCCGGCGAGCTCCATGATGGCGCGGACCGGGCCGCCTGCCATGACGCCGGTGCCGGGAACGGCCGGCTTGATCAGAACGCGGCCGGCGCCGTAGCGTCCCATGATCTCGTGCGGCACCGAGCCGTCCTCGGTGATCGGCACGGTGAACATGTTCTTCTTGGCGTCCTCCACGCCCTTCTTGATTGCGTTGGGCACCTCCTGGGACTTGCCCATGCCCACGCCCACGTTGCCGTTGCCGTCGCCGACGACCACGAGCGCAGTGAGCTGCATGCGGCGGCCGCCCTTGACGGTCTTGGAGACGCGGTTGATGGAAACCACGCGCTCCTCGAGCTCGGGCACCGCGGATTTGTCGTTTTGTCTACGAGCCATTGCCTACCCTTTCCTAGAAGATCAGTCCCGCTTCGCGAGCACCATCGGCAACAGCCTTGACTCGCCCGTGATACAGATTGCCGCCGCGGTCGAACACGACGGTGGTGACGCCCTTCTCCTGCGCGAGCTTGCCGATGAGGTTGCCGAGCTGGGCAGCCCCCTCGACGGTCGCGGCCTTGGCGCCGGTCTTCTTGAACTCCTCGCCAAGGGTGGACACGCCGCAGATCGTGGTGTGCGACACGTCGTCGATGACCTGGGCGTAGATGTTCTTGTTGGAACGGGACACGCACAGGCGCGGACGCTCTGCGGTGCCGTTGACCTTTCCGCGCACGCGGCGATGGCGACGGGCAAGGCCTTTCTGACTTTTGAGCTGGTTCTTCTGCATAAGATTCCCCTTGTTCCTAGCCTATGCGGCCTATTCCTTGCCTGCTTTGCCGGCCTTGCGGCGGACGTACTCTCCGACGTAGCGGATGCCTTTGCCCTTGTAGGGCTCGGGCTTGCGCCACTTGCGGATGTCGGCCGCAATCTGGCCGACCTGCTCCTTGGACGCGCCAAGCACGTTGATTTCGGTCTGGGAGGGAACCTCGAAAGTGATGCCTTCGGGGCACTTCACCAGCACGGGGTGCGAATAGCCCAGCTGGAGCTCGAGGTCCTTGCCCTTGAGCGCGGCGCGGTAGCCGACGCCCACAAGCTCGAGCTTCTTCTCGAAGCCCTCGCTGACGCCGTGGACCATGTTGTTCAGCAGCGAACGGGTGAGACCCCAGTACGCGTTGGTCTGGCGCTCGTCGTCGGCGGGG
>CAQLOA010000166.1:0-1984 GCA_948829205.1 uncultured Eggerthellaceae bacterium | reverse complement strand
CACGCCTGCTGGCACGTGGACTGGCACCTCGCCGATACGTGACATGTCAGCAGCCTCCTTACCAGATGTAGCCCATGACCTCGCCGCCGATGCCCGCCTTGCGTGCATCGCGGTCGGTCATGACGCCGTTGGACGTGGAAATGATCGCGGTTCCGAGGCCGCCGAGAACGCGGGGCAGGTCGTCCTTGCCCGCGTAGATTCGAAGGCCCGGCTTCGAGATGCGCTTGATGCCGCGGATGGTCTTCTGCTTGTGCGGACCGTACTTCAGGGTCAGCTCGAGCGTCCCGCGCGGGGAGCCGTCCACGACCTCGTAGCTCTGAATGTAGCCCTCTTCGTCCATGATTCGGGCGATCTCGACCAGCTTCTTGCTCGTCGGCATCGAAACCGTCTCATGACCTGCAGTCTGTGCGTTACGCAGGCGCGTAAGCATGTCTGCAATTGGGTCGGTCATCGTCATTTGGTTCTCCTTTGGTTCATGATGTGCTCATACATCCGGTTCGCCTGCACCCGTGATGCAGGCGCCTTGCATGTCGGCCTGCCTTTTGCGGCGCGCCTTCCTGGCCTACCAGGAAGACTTGGTGACGCCCGGCAGTTCGCCCTTGTTGGCAAGCTCGCGCAAGCAGATACGGCAGAGGCCGAACTTGCGGTAGTAGGCACGCGGGCGCCCGCAGCGGTTGCAGCGGTTGTGCTGACGCGTGGAATACTTCGGCTCGCGCTTTGCCTTGGCGACCATCGATTTCTTAGCCATGCATTCCTTCTTTCTTCTTACCTGTGCGCTTCGTGCTTAGTCTTCTATGGTTTTGAACGGGAAGCCCAGAGCCTTCAGCAGCTCGCGGGCGTCGTCGTCGCTCTCGGTGGAGGTGACGAACGTGATGTCCATGCCGCGGGTGCGGTCGATCTTGTCGTAGTCGATCTCGGGGAAGATCAGCTGCTCGGTGATGCCCATGGAGTAGTTCCCGTGGGAGTCGAACGACTTCGGGTTGAGGCCGCGGAAGTCGCGGACGCGCGGGATGGCCGTGGCCAGAAGGCGGTCCAGGAACTCCCACATGCGGTCGCCGCGGAGCGTGACCTTGCAGCCGATGGGCATGCCCTCGCGGATCTTGAAGCCTGCGATGGACTTCTTCGCGCGGCACACGGCCGGCTGCTGGCCCGTGATGACGCGCATGTCGTTCATGGCGGCGTCGAGGACCTTGGAGTCGGACGCAGCGTCGCCGCAGCCCATGTTGCAGACGATCTTCATGAGGCGCGGCACCTGGTTGACGTTCTGGATGCCCAGCTGCTCCTTGAGCTTGGACTTCAGTTCCTTGTTGTACTTTTCCTTGAGACGTGGCGTGTCTGCCATTTCCGTCTTCCTTCCTTCCGATGGATTAAACGCCGGATTTCCGACCCGGCGTCCCTCCTACTTCCTTTTCGGAGGGCCATTCAAACACCTACTAAAAGCTTTGTGGTGCCCTGCATTGCCCCGCCTTGGGGCCAAGTGGGCTTCGTCCCACGCCGAGCCCCAAACAAGGGGCAAGGGAGGGTGCCACGAGGCTTTTAGTCTATGTCTGCACCACACTTTTTGCAGACGCGGACCTTCTTGCCGCCGTCGATGCGGTGGCCGACGCGCGTGGGCTTGCTGCACTTGGGGCAGACCAGCATGACGTTGGACACATGCAACGGCGCCTCGATGGACGAGATGCCGCCCTGCGGGTTCTCCTGCGTGGGTCGCATGGCCTTCTTCATCATGTTCAGCTTCTCCACGACGACTCGCTCGGTCTCGGGGACGGTGCGCAGCACCTTGCCCTCCTTGCCGGAGTCCTTGCCGCAGATGATCTTTACGTTGTCGCCCTTCTTGACGTTCAGGTGGTTGCGCACCTGGCGTGTGCTCTTAGGCTTCTGTGTCGTGAATGCCATCAGTGCGCCTCCTTACAGGGTCTCGGGTGCCAAGGACACGATCTTCATGTACTTCTTGTCGCGCAGCTCGCGGGCGACGGGCCCGAAG
>CAQLOA010000165.1 GCA_948829205.1 uncultured Eggerthellaceae bacterium | reverse complement strand
CCATATACAAGGACGGCGCCGAGGTCGCGGCCGAGCTGAGGGACACCGTCGCCGACATCAACGAGGGCCTCAGCTTCCTGAAGAAGCGCCGCTAGGCCGTTGTATTGGAACAGGGGATGGAGCGCGGACCCGTCCTCTGTTCCAAGCGGCTTCGACGTGCTAGAATCAGGAATCCGTCATGTGGGGGCGACTGGTTTCGACATGGTGGGTCCGATGCGAGGAGCAAGCCGTGGTCTCCTCACCACGCTAAACAGGGGTACCGTCAAAATTAATTGGCAAAACCAACACTCAGTACGCTCCGGCGTACGCCATGGCAGCTTAGTAAGCGCCATCCGCCGAACCTGATCTTTCCCCGCTTCAGGGAAGGCGTCAACTTCAGGGGAATGCGCTGCGCGCCGTAGCCGGTATTCGCGCAGCCAAGACCGAACCGGCTCGCCGTTCCAACGTTTGCCTGCGAACCTAGGGATGGCTAAGAGTCAGATCCACAGGACAAGCTTGTAGCGTCTCGCCGACGATCCAGTATGGACCGGAGTTCGATTCTCCGCGCCTCCACCAACTTTTGTTACGTCGTTCTACCGAACGACGTAACGCGAGACGCTGCGCGGACGCCCCAGCGGTTCATCTTCGACCTCCAAGCCCTCCTCGCGTACCCAAGTACGCGTCGTCGGTCTTTCGCTCGAATCTGAACCACCGGATGCGCCGCTCGCTCACCTGCCAATCATGCAATGTTCGAAAATGATTTCGCTCGAATCCGAACCACCGGATGCGTCGCTCGCTTACTTGCCAACCATGCAACGTTATCAATGTGCAGCAGCCTGTTTATCAAACAAACGTTTGTTCTCCATGCAACAAGGATATAAACTTGCTCTATGAGCAGCAGTCAGGAAAACGACATCGCGAACCTGCAGCCCTGGGACGGGCCGGCGATACTGCTCGTCGACCTGGACGCGTTCTTCGCATCCGTCGAGCAGCTGGACCACCCGGAATGGCGCGGGAAGCCCGTCATAGTGGGCGGCGACCCCGACAGGAGGGGAGTCGTGTCCACCTGCTCCTACGAGGCGCGCGAATACGGAGTGCGCTCGGCCATGCCATCGTCCACGGCGCGCAGGCTTTGCCCCGACGCCGTCTGGACGCACGGCCGATTCGACCGCTACCGCGAGATGTCGAACGAGGTCATGGGCATCATCCGTGACGAGACGCCGCACGTGCAGCAGGTGTCCATCGACGAGGCCTTCGCCGACGTGTCCCCCACGCGCGCCAACACCGAGCATCCGATCCTCGTGGCCAGGCGTATACAGGAAAGGGTGGCCGCCCTGGGCGTGACGTGCTCGATAGGCCTGGGCACCACGAAGTCGGTGGCCAAGATCGCATCCGACATGGACAAGCCGAACGGGCTCACCATAGTGTTCCCGGGCACCGAGCGCGGGTTTCTCGACGAGCTTCCGGTGCGCGCAGTCAGCGGCATCGGGGCGCAGTCCGAGTCGAAGCTTCGCTCGATGGGGATTCGCACGCTCTCGCAGCTGGCGTCGGCCGACCTGGAGGAGCTGCGCGGCGTGTTCGGGGTGAACGCCGAGACTATGCAGAGCCGCGCCCGCGGCGACGACGTGTCGGACGTGACCACCGAGCGCGACGTGAAGTCCGTGTCGCACGAGGTGTCGTTCGCCACCGACCTGGAGTCGCGGGAAGACATCGAGGCGTCGCTGACCTCGCTGCTCACGCAGGTGGGAAGGCGCCTGCGCATGAAGGGCCTCGCGGGCACCACGCTTTCGCTGAAGGTGCGTTTCTCCGACCGCAGCGTGCATTCGGCGCAGATGCACCTGGACGCCCCGAGCGACGACGACATCGGGCTTCGGCCCAGGCTCGTGGAGCTTTTGGACAAGGTGTGGGTCCCCGGCCGGAAGGTGCGCCTTCTCGGGGTGGGAATGTCAGGCTTCGGCAAGATGCCGAAGGGACAGCAGGCCCTTTTCGACGCGGACGGGCTCGACGACGCGGCGCCGGGCGACGACGTGCTCGTGGAGGACGAGTCCAAGCGGCGCAGCCTGCTGCATGCGTTCGACATGTTGAAGGACAGGTTCGGAGAGGACACCGTCCGTTTCGGAAGCGAGCTGCGCAATGCCGGCAACACCACCGGGTCGTCCTCGAAGAATCCGGCGGACTACAGATAGGCCTTCCGCCGACCGGCCGAGGGCGCCAGGGCATCTATTCTGGGCGCGTTTTCGCGCCGTCCGTCGGAACAGTTGTGCTTTTGTCTCCATACCCGAATCCTCGGTTCATTTGCAGCCGCGGATTTTATACAATATGCGGCATCGAACGGCATTGACTTTAATCACATCCGGAAGGCATCGATGGCTAAGCACTCCAAAGGCAAGCACGGCAAGCCTAAGCAGGGAAGCGGGTTCCCCTTCGGCAGGAAGGACGCGAAGCCGTCGGAGGTCGCGGCAGGCGACGAGGAAACCTCTGCGGAAGGCGACGCCCAGGAAGGCGTCAAGACGGGCGCGCGTGCGGCCGATCCAAACGCGGCTGCCGGCGCGGCTTCCCTCACGGAAGAGGGCGCTTCCGAGCAGTCTGACCCCTTGCAGAACGGCGCCGTCTCAGACGATCAGCAGCCCGATGGCTCTCCCGAGGGCCAGGCCGAGCCCGGCGCTTTCACGTCCAGCTCCGACATTCTGGAAGACAAGAAGAAAAAGCGCAGGAAGGTGGCGAAGCGCATAGGCATCGCCACGCTTTCAACCATAGGCGCCCTTGCCGCCGTCTACTTCGTCGGCGTCGCCGTCTTCTCCACGCATTTCATGCCCAACACGCACATCGACGACCTCGACCTGTCGGTCATGACGCCCGAGGAGGTCCAGGCGGACTTCGATGGAAGGGTGGGCGACTACACCATCAAGGTCAAGGGCAACGGCCTCAACATCGCGTTCACCTCGAAGGAAGCGGGCATCGCGATAGATTCCGCGGGCATGACGCAGGCCGTCGCCGCCGCGCAAGACCCTTGGAAGTGGCCCGTCGAGGTGTTCCGCGAGCGCGACATGACTTCCGCCATGACAGACTCGCTTTCCGCGACCACGCTTTCCGACGTGGTGGCGGCCGCGGTCGACAACGTGAACTCCACCGCGAAGGACCCCGTGAACGCATACATCGCATACGACCCAGACCTTGGGGCCTTCGACATCGTGCCCGAGGTCCCTGGCACGAAGCTCGACTACGAGAAGGTCTTCGCCGACATACTCGT
>CAQLOA010000164.1:672-3236 GCA_948829205.1 uncultured Eggerthellaceae bacterium | reverse complement strand
CGCCGCCCGGGCAAAACTTGGAAGGTTGTTGTGCTCGGACAGGTGCATGGCGGCCACCTTCTCCAGGCGCGCTGTCGCCACCTGGCGCACCACATCGGCCGCCTGGTCGTTCGACAGGTGTCCGGAATCGGACAGAATGCGGTCCTGGAGGTATCGCGGATAGGGGCCTTCGCGCAGCATGCGGACGTCGTGGTTGGACTCTATCGCGAGGATGCGCACGTCACGCAGGTAATGCAGCATGTCCTCGGTGGCCAACCCAGTGTCGGTGGCGTACCCCAACGCGTCCCCGTCGCCGGTCTCGAAGCGGAAGCCGCAGGACGCGGCGGCGTCGTGCGAGGTCCGGACGGGGCATATCCTCATGCCTGCGGCCTCGAAGGCTTCGCCCGTGGCCATCGGCCTGACGTCCACCAAGTGCGCCACCTCGTCCAGCTGCGCTGCTGCGGAGGCGACTTCGGGAAGCAAGTACATCGGGATGCCCTCGCGCCTCAGGCCGCGGACGATGACCCCGGTCTTCGACACGTGGTCGGAATGGTCATGAGTGACCAGTATGGCCTCGAGCTTCCCCATATCGAATCCGGCCTCCGCCGCGAACGCGAACACGTCGCGCTTGCATATGCCGCAGTCGACGAGCACCCCGCGCCCCTCGCCTGCATTCTCGACGATGGCCGCGTTGCCTTTGGATCCGCTTCCTATGACGTGGATGGCCAGCATCCGCTAGATGCGTTCGACGATGCCGGTGACCAGGCGGCAGAAGTCGGCCTCGCGCTGGCGTGCGACTTCGAACACCTCCTCGTCGGAGGGATTGGCCCCGCGCACGCCACAGGCCATGTTCGAGCAGAGGGACATTCCCAGCACGCGCATGCCCACGTGTCGGGCTGCTATGACCTCCTCGCACACCGACATGGCAACGGTGTCGGCGCCCCATCCACGGAACGCGCGTATCTCGGCCGCGGTCTCGAAGCTCGGGCCCAGAAGCCCAAGGTAGACCCCTTCGCGAAGCGGTATGCCCTCGCGTGCGGCGACCTCCTTCGCGACCTCGCGCAATGCGGGGTCGTAGCAGTCGAGCATCGAGAAGAAGCGCATGGCCAGCTTGTCGGGCTCGACCCCTGCGACGGGGTTGCGGCCCGTGAAGTTAATATGGTCCGTCATCACGCAGAAGTCGCCGACCTCGAAGCCTTCGTTGATCGCGCCGGCGGCGTTCGTGGTCACGAGCGTGCGAACCCCGATGGCATTCATCAGCCAGACCGGGTAGGCCACCTCTTGGGCGCTGTATCCCTCGTATCCGTGCAGACGGCCCTGCATGCACAGGACCTCCTTGCCGCCCAGCCTTCCGCAGACGAACCTTCCGACGTGGCCGCTCGCCGTGGACGTGCGCATGTGCGGAACCTCGCCGAACGGCACGTGGACGGCGTCCTCTATCTGCTCGGCCAAAGGCCCGAGCCCTGACCCGAGGATCACGGCGACCTCGGGCTTCCTGTCGCCGATCCTCCCGAGCAGCGAGGCCTTCGATTCGGCGAGCCATTCCACCAGGGGAAGTTCTTCGATCATGAAAGCTCCTTTTCGGTCTTCAAGGCCACCAGCACGCGCGGAAGCCCATTGAGGTCGCTCACCACGTCCACGCGTACGAACCCTGCCTGCCGGGCCATGTCGGCCGCCTGGTCGAGCGATTCCTCGTACAACTCCACCGCCATGAACCCTTCGTCCTTCAATGCCGCATGCGCCCAGGGCACCAGCCGCCTGAACACGTCGAGGCCGTCGGAACCGCCGTCAAGCGCCAGTTCTGGCTCGAAGTTCGAAACCTCAGCCGGCAGGTCGCGAAGGACCTCCGTCGGAACGTAGGGCGGGTTCGACGCCACGGCGTCGAAGCGCCCGACAAGCGCCGGGTCGATTCCTTCGCCCAGGTCGCATTCGACCACCTGCACGCGGGAGGAGAGCCCCAGCGCCTCGGCGTTGTCGCACGCCAGCTGCACGCAGCGCATATCGACGTCGGTGGCGACCGCGTTTATGCGCGGGTTCTCGTAGGCAAGCGAGCAGGCGACGCACCCGCTTCCGGTGCATACGTCGGCCACCAGGACGTCGGGGTCGGCGACCGCCTCGTCCCCCGAGGCGTGCCTGTCCCTGGGGAGCCTGGACAGCACCTCGCTGACCAGGACCTCGGTTTCGGGCCTTGGGATCAGCACGCCTTCGCGCACGATCACGTCGATGTGCCTGAAGCCCGTCTTGCCCACGATGTACTGCAAGGGCTCGCCTGCGCCCCGACGCTTGACGTTCGTCCTCAGAAGGTCCAGTTCGCCGGAATCCAACGGACGGTCGAGGTTAGTGTAGAGCCCCATGAAGGTCAGCCCGACGGCGTCGGACACGAGCCAGCGGCTTGACACCCTGGGGTCGGCATCGCCATGGTCGGCCAGATAGCCCTCCATCCAGGAGAGCATGCGGCCGACGGTCCATCCGTCCAACTAGACGGCCTCTTCCAGCTTCTGCGCGCGGTCGGCGGCCTGAAGCGCCGTTATCACGTCGATCAGCTTGCTTCCCATGAGCACGTCGTTGTAGCTTGAGTTGAACCC
>CAQLOA010000164.1:0-662 GCA_948829205.1 uncultured Eggerthellaceae bacterium | reverse complement strand
GTTGAACCCGATGCGGTGGTCGGTGACGCGGTCCTGCGGGCCGTTGTAGGTGCGGATCTTCTCGGCACGGTCGCCCGACCCTATCTGAGCAAGCCTCTTGGCGCCTTCCTCGGCCTGCTGCTCGGCCAGCATCTTCTCGTAAAGACGGGCGCGCAGCACGCTCATGGCAGCTATCTTGTTCTGAAGCTGAGACTTCTGGTCCTGCGACTGCACCACGAGGCCGGTTGGAAGGTGCGTGATGCGCACGGCCGAGTCGGTGGTGTTGACGCATTGGCCGCCCGGGCCGCCGGCGCGGAACACGTCTATGCGCAGGTCGTTGTCGTTGATCTCGACCTCGACCTCGTCGGCCTCGGGAAGCACGGCCACCGTCGCAGTGGAGGTGTGTATGCGCCCCTGGCTTTCCGTCTTCGGAACTCGCTGCACGCGGTGCACGCCGCTTTCGAACTTCATCATGGAGTAGACGTGGTCGCCCTTCACCTTGAACTGGATCTCCTTGTATCCGCCCGCCTCGGACGGGGAAACGTCGAGCGTCTCGGTCTTCCAGCCCTGGTCTCCCGCGAACCTCTCGTACATCTTGTAAAGGTCGCCGGCGAATATCGCCGCCTCGTCGCCACCCGCCGCCGCGCGGATCTCGACGATGATGTCCTTCTCGTCGGCAGGGT
>CAQLOA010000163.1 GCA_948829205.1 uncultured Eggerthellaceae bacterium | reverse complement strand
GTCCCCTGTCACGCCATGCCTTCTTCACATGGCTGGCCTTTGTTCGCCGCGCTGCATATAATGGGCGGGAAAGATCACGCGACAGAAAGGCATCATCATGAAGATTGCGATCCCCAGCGAAACCGACGCAGGACTGGACAGCATGCGCAGCGGCCACTTCGGACATGCGCCTTACTTCACCATGGTCACGTTCGACGAGTCCATGAAGCCCGTCGAGGTCGAGGTCGTGAAGAACGTCGACCACGACGAGGCGGGATGCGGCGGCGTCATCGACTTCGTGGCCGGCCTGGGCCCCGACGGCATACTGGCCGCAGGGATGGGCATGCCTCCCTACACGCGCTTCACCAACGCGGGCGTCACGGTCTATTCCGACACCACCGAGCCGAACGTTGGCAAGGTGGTCGAGATGTTCGCTGCAGGCAACGTGGCGCCGATGGACCCGTCGGCTGCCTGCCGCCACTAGACACGCATCCGCAAAAAGCCTGACATGGCCAGAAGGAGCCTCCTTCGGCGCCGCTTAGCGCCCGTCGTCGCATCTGCGGTGGCGGGCGTTCTTTTGGCCGCCGGCTGCATATCGCAGGTTGATTTCGGCCCGGACGCCACTTCTGCAGGCCAGCCGGCCGCAGTCCATGGGGAAGCGACCCAAGAAGGTGCCGGGGCCTCCACGGTTTTCTCCCTCGGACACGACCCGTCGCTGGCCTCCTTTCCCAGCGTTCCCGACTATTCCGGCGAGGACTACGTGGAGGTGAACGGCGGTGAGCCCTTTTTCGCCGAGGCCGACAAGCAGGTCCCCGAAGGCACGGAAGTATACGGCGAACTGGATGCGCAGGGCCGCGCCACATACGCCTTCGCGAAGCTTTGCGCGAACACGCGGCCCAAGCCGGGGAGCCATAGGAACCAGAACATGCCCGACCCGTCAGGCTTCGTCCAGGCGTTCTATCCGGAGGCGGGGCTGGACCACCTGTACGAGCGGTCGCACCTAATCGCGTACTCGCTGAACGACGAGGCGGTGAACCCGCGCGACCTGATCACTGGGACGCATCGCCTGAACCAGAAGACTATGCAGCCGTTCGAGCATGCCGTGCGAAACTGCATCGAGGCGGTCGACGAGGCCACGGGCGAGGAGAACCATGTGCTGATGCGGGTCACCCCCGACTTCCGCGGCGACGAGCTGGTGGCCCGAGGCGTGCTGATCGAGGCGCTGTCGCTCGAGGACGACGGCCAGTCGGTGTGCCTTAACGTGTACTGCTACAACGTGCAGCCCGGGGTGCAGATAGACTACGCCACCGGCGAAAGCCGCCTAGCGCAAGGGTAGGAACGTCGCGTCCGGCGCATGCCTGCTCGAATCGGACGAGAGAGGCATGCGCCGGACGCGGCAAACGACATCCGTTGCGCCTACGAGAACAGCGCCGCGCCGCGCTCGCGCGCCACGACGTCGCGTGCTGCCTGCAGGTGTATCTGCACCGCCTCCTCGTTGCTGTGGCATGTCTCAAGCAGCGCGTCGTAGACGATGGGTGCAAGCTCCTCCACCAGGTCCCACCCCTTCTGCGTGAGCCCCAGCGACTTCGTGCGCCGGTTCTCGGAGTTGCGCTCCTTCGAGATGAGGCCCTTCGATTCCAGCGCCTTAAGCGGCGCGGTGACGTCGCTGCTTTTCAGGAACAGGTACTTCGCCACCTGCGACGCGGTGGTCCCGAGCCCCAGTATGCGCAGCGCCACGAGGATGCGGTACATCGACGTGTTCAACCCGAAGTCGGCCAGGCGCGCCGACGTCAGCGTGCGCGAGATCATGACAGTGTCGAAGAACGCCGTGTCCAGGCGGAACGCGCCGTTCTCGAGGCGCTTGGCGTTGTGCAGCGTGACCGCGTTCGTCGAGCTGGCGAACGCCGCCTGAAGCTGTTCGGGAGTGAGGTTTCGCCAGTAGCACTGCAGGAATTCGCCTACGTGGAAGTCGGCCTTGTCGATCTCGTCCAGGCCGGCCTCGGTCAGCGTGAGCGAAACCACGCGCATGTCGTTGGGGTCTTCGGCGCGCGTGACGAAGCGGTCTTCCACAAGCTTGGGCACCGCCGCCGACACAGTGCTGGCCCCCACGCGCAGGTTTTCGGCCAGGTCGGTGGTGCGCAGCGTGTGGCCTTCGGCGCCGAGCAGCCGCAGCAGCATGCGGTACTGAAGCGTGGTGAGCGAGCAGCGCTCGGCCAGCACCTGGCTGATCGACTTGAAAAGCAGGTTCATCACAGTCAGATAGTCGGACTCGCCCTCGATAGCGGAGAAGTGCCCCGGGTCGGACCTGTCCTCCAGACGGCGCCTGTGGGCGTCCGTCCCCGAGCTGTTCCATGCGGCCGCGTCCGCTGCTGCCGTCGGAGCGGCCCCCGGCGTCTTCACTGCGTTCATGCTCATCCCTCCAACGGGCTGCTTGCGTCTGCGCTTCGAGCACTGCCCGGGTGACTGGCAATCCCGGAGCGCTTCGACCTCACGCTGCGTCCTCGATTTATTCCAATCACAATATTATCAACTTCACACATTGTCAATGAAGAATGCTTTACGGCTGGGACAGGGTGGCTATGCTTGACTTGACGCCCTTGACGCCGCGTGCTCTTCGGCTCATAAGCCCAAGCTCGCAGGCGCCTGGGACGCAACGGCATATGGAGAGGAGTTGCACATGTCTGAAGAGTCGTTCGTCTATACCGCCTGTCCCGGATGGGGCGACCACGACTACTGCGCGCTGAAGACCATCGTGAAGGATGGCAGGATCGAGCGCATGGAGCGGGTCGTCTACTCCGAACCCGAGGAGCCCGACGGGCACATCTGCCAGAAGGGCTGCCTGGCCGGCCGTCAGCCCTACGACCCCAAGCGCCTGCAGAAGCCGCTGAAACGCGTGGGCGAGCGCGGGGGCGGCGAATGGGAAGAGATCGGCTGGGACCAGGCCCTCGACGAGATCGGCGAGAAGCTGTGCCGGATCCGCGACGAGCACGGCGCCGACTCGGTGGTGCTGTGGAACCTGGGCGCGGGCGTTCCCGCGCAGTACAGCTTCGAGAACCTGATGCCGTTCCGCTTCGCGAACACCTTCGGAGTCACGGTGCCGCTCGGGTCCATCGGGCTCGACAACGGGCCGTTCTACGCCGAGTTCTACAACGCAGGCAGCGAGTTCCCGCGCACGGTGATCGACCCGCGCATCATGGTGGGCACCGACCTGATATACGTGTGGGGATGCAACCCCATCGAGAACCAGATGCGCTGCGCGCAGAACCTGGTTCGCGCCCGCGAGGCGGGGGCGCGCATAGTCGACCTGGGGCTGATCTTCGACGGAACCGCCGGCTTCGCCGACGAGTTCGTGGCCATGAAGCCCGCAAGCGACGGATATTTGGCCATGGCCATGGT
>CAQLOA010000162.1 GCA_948829205.1 uncultured Eggerthellaceae bacterium | reverse complement strand
TCTGGAAGTTCTTCGCCATGTCGGGGTACATGTAGTTCTTGCGGTAGAACATCGAACGCTTCTCGATGTCGCAGTTGGTGGCGAGCCCAGCCAGCACGATGGACTCGATGGCCGCCTTGTTGGGAACCGGCAGCGCGCCGGGAAGGCCCAGGCACACTGGGCAGGTGTGCGTGTTCGGCTCGGCACCGAACTCCAGCTTGCACCCGCAGAACATCTTCGTTTCGAGCGTGGTCAGCTCGGCATGCACCTCGAGTCCTATGACGGGCTCCCAGTCGCGCAGCACCTCTTCCAGCTTCTTCATTCCGCATCACCGCCTTCCGAGGCGAAGTCGGGCGCGACGCATGCCGGCCCGTACTCACGTTCGAGCGCGGCGGCCACGCGCAGCATGTCCTGGTCGCGGAACGCCGCCGATATCAGCTGCACTCCCACGGGCAGCCCCGTGTCGGCGCCAAGGCCCACCGGCATCGACATGCCGCCGTTGCCCGCGATGTTGATGGATATGGTGAACATGTCGGACAGGTACATCTCGGTGGGGTCGGTGACCTCGCCAAACTCGAACGCCGTACGCGGCGCCACCGGAGCAAGGATGCAGTCCACCTTTTGGAACGCGTCCGAGTAGTCCTTCGTGATGAGCGTTCGGATCTGCTGCGCCGGGTAGTAGTACTTGTCGTACACACCTGCCGAAAGCAGGTACGACCCAAGCATGATACGCCTGCGCGCCTCGTCGCCGAAGCCCTTCGAGCGGCTGGCCTCGTACTGCGAGCCAAGGTCGGCATGGCCCGGGTCGCAGTAGCCGTAGCGCACCGAGTCGAAGCGCGCCAGGTTGCTGAAAGCCTCGCACGGGCCCAGCACGTAGTACGCGCTCATGGCAGCCTGGGCGTTGGGTAGCTGCACCTCCACGATTTCCGCACCTTGGGCCTGCAGCTTGTCGGCCGCCTCCTGCACCTTGGCCTTGACCTCGGGGGTCAGGCCCTTGGCCTCCATGAACGCAGGGACTATGCCTATGCGCATGCCGCGCACGCCTTCGGCCAGGTTGGCGGCGAAGTCGACGCCAACGGGCTGGCTGGTGCAGTCGAGCGGATCATGCCCGGATATCGCGTTCAGCAGCTGCGCGGCGTCTTCCACCGTGCGCGCGAACGGCCCGACCTGGTCGAGCGAGCTTCCGAATGCCACGATGCCGTAGCGCGACACGACGCCGTAGGTGGGCTTCACGCCCACGACGCCGCAGAACGACGCCGGCTGGCGGATGGATCCGCCGGTGTCGGAACCAAGGGACAGCGGCACGAGGCCTGCAGCCACGGCTGCGGCGCTTCCGCCGGACGACCCGCCAGGCACATGCGTAAGCCCCCACGGGTTGCATGTCGGTCCGAAGGCGCTGGTCTCGGTGGAAGAGCCGAAGGCGAACTCGTCCATGTTCAGCTTGCCCAGGGGAATCATCCCCGCATCAAGCGTGCGCTGCACCGGAGTGCACGTGTAGGGCGAGACGTAGTTCTGCAGCATGTTCGACGAACAGGTGGTGTGAGTGCCCGTCATGTTCATGTTGTCCTTGTAGGCCACGGGAACGCCGGCAAGCGGGCCCATCTGCGCGAACGCGCCCGAGGCGATGGCGGCATCGATGTGCGCCGCCTGGGCCTTGGCGGCATCCACGGTCACCTCGAGGAAGGCGTGCACCTTCTCGTCCCTGCGACGGATACGGTCGAGGACCGAATCCGTGAGCTCGGCGGCCGAGAAATCCTTGGCCGCCAACCCGGCATGGATTTCGACGGCGCTCATCGCGCCGAAAGGTTTTCCGACTGCAGCCATCAGCGATCGCCCCCGTCCCCCAGGATCGACGGGATGAGGAAGCTGCCGTCCTGCTGCTTGGGCGCGTTTTCGAGCGCCACGTCCTGCGTGAACGACGCAACCTCCACGTCCTCGCGCATGATGTTGGAAAGGTCGCCGATCGGATGGAACGTGGGCTCCACCCCTTCGAGGTCGTACTCGAGGATGGGCGACAGGCTGTCGATAATGCTGTTGAGGTCGCGCGTCATGCTTCCGACCTCGTCCTCGGTAAGGCCGATGCGCGTGTATTCCGCGATGTCGCGCACGTCCTTGTCGGTGAGATGCTGTGTCATGTGAACCGCTTTCGACGGGTGTTTCATGCAAGCATTCATTATAGCGCCGAGGCAACGCCCGAACGGCCGCCATAGGGCCTAGACGTCGAATGCAATTCAACAGATAAGCCGCTGAGGTGCCTGCAATTGCCGCGAAAGCACGACCTTGGCTTCGTCCGTCCGTGATTGCTAGGTTCTGTGGTGCGCTAGATAGGCCCGAGGGCGCGCCCGAGCGTACTTCGTTACGCGAGGAAGAAGCGCCCGCAAGGCCTAGATTGCGTGCCACAGGGCCTAGACGTTGAATTTGAAGTGCATGACGTCCCCATCCTGCACCACGTAGTCCTTGCCTTCCTGGCGCAGCTTGCCGCTCTCGCGGCAGCCCTTCTCGCCGCCGTTGGCCACGTAGTCCTCGAAGCTGGCCGTCTCGGCCTTGATGAACCCGCGCTCGAAGTCGGAATGGATGACGCCTGCGGCCTGCGGGGCCTTCGCCCCGATGGGAACCGTCCACGCGCGGCTTTCCGTCTCGCCGCTGGTGAAGAACGACTGCAGGCCAAGCAGCCTGTAGGCCTCGCGCACCAGGCGGCCAAGGCCGCTCTCCTCAAGGCCCATCTCGGCCAGGTACTCGGCGCGTTCCTCCGCGTCCAGCTCGGCCAGGTCGGCCTCCACCTGGGCGGATATAGGCACGGGCACCAGCCCGTCTATCGGGTCGAGCTCGGCGGTCGCCTGGTCCTCGTCGACGTTTGCGATGTAGAGCATCGGCTTCATGGTGAGCAGGTGCAGCTCGTAAAGGTTTGCGACCTCGTCCTCGTCCAGGTCGAGCGTGCGCGCGCGATGCCCCTCGTTCAGCCCGTCCAGCACCTTGCGCGCCACGTCAAGCTTCGCCTGCGCGGCCTTGTCGCGCTTTGCCTCCTTCTCGAGGCGCGGAATCGCCTTCTCGACCGTGGCGATGTCGGCCAGGATCAGCTCGGTCTTGATGGTCTCGACGTCGGAGGCCGGGTCCACCTTGCCGGCGACGTGCACCACGTCGGGGTCGCTGAAGTAGCGCACCACCTCGCAGATGGCGTCGGTCTCGCGGATGTTGGCAAGGAACTGGTTGCCTAGGCCCTCCCCCTTCGACGCGCCTTCCACGAGGCCTGCGATGTCCAGGAACTCCACGGTGGCCGGCACGATCTTCGCCGGGTTGTCGATCTTGGCAAGCTCGTCAAGACGCGCATCCGGCACGGGCACCACTCCCACGTTGGGCTCGATGGTGGCGAACGGGTAGTTGGCGGCCAGGCCGCCCTTGTTGG
>CAQLOA010000161.1 GCA_948829205.1 uncultured Eggerthellaceae bacterium | reverse complement strand
CCGGAAGGCCGCGCGAAGCGACATGGACGACTACGAGGACGCGCTGATAGCCTACGGGGCCCACAGCGCCGGAATCGACATCATCATCACCCGGAACCAGAGGGACTTCAGGAAGTCTCCGGTGCCGGCGCTGACGCCCGAGGATTTCCTGCGCAACTTCAAGCCCGACGACATCCACTACGACGAGGTGGACCTGTTCGGCTAAGCCCGGGTGCCATCGCCGAGCCGGCCGCCTTAAGCATCCGACTCGAGCGCCCTGTGCAGCTTTGCGGGAACGCAGGCCTCCACGTAGCGCGCCATCGTGGCGGGATCCTTGCTCATCCCCGAGTTCAGCCAGTCGGAGACGGCAGACACGAACATGCCCGAAAACGCCCGTAGATAGAAACCCATCTCAGAGTCGACGCAAATGCCGCGGCCCTCCACCGCCTCACGTAGATGCGACTCCACTCGGGCTGCAGCCGTCAGACGCTCCTCGCGCCTTTGCTCCATCCGGTCAAGGGTGTATTCGAGGAAAGACTTCTCCCGGCGAAGCAGCTCGAAGTAGGCCTCGAACCCCTCCCTCCAGGTCATGTTGCGCCCTATCTCACGCAACGTGTGCTCGTCGCAGAACGACGAATACCACAGGGCAAGGTCCCTCCTCGACGGGAAATGGTTGTAGAACGTCTGGCGCGACACCCCCGCCTTCTCGCAGATGGCCTCGACGGTCATTTCCCGAATGGGACGGTCCACGGCATGCATGATGCGCATGCGCATCTTGTATCCGTCAGGAAGCTCGATGAAGTGATGGCTCATGGCTTTCCCTCCAAGGGGGGCGGGAAGAGGACGGCTCCGACGGTTCTGCGCCTCTCGGCGCGCGGCCCGGCCCTTCGAGGTGAATTATGGGCCACATCGGCGCGTCCATCAATCCGGTTTTGACATTTCGGCGTTTTGTACACCTTGCGTTGACACGCCCTCGGCTTCGCAACTTACGAGCCAAGCCCGCGGCTGCATAAGATGGGCGCACGGGGGCTTGCTTGCAAGCCCAAACAAGCCAGCAGCCCTCAGGGCTGCAGAAAGGAAGAGAGGTGGCGTATGGCAACGCACGAGTACGACGCCGTAATCATCGGGGCGGGGCACAACGGCCTGATAGTGGGCAACTACCTGGCCATGGCCGGGCTCAGCGTCTGCGTCCTAGAGGCGAACGACAAGGTTGGGGGTTGCACCACTACCGTGGAATGCACCCTTCCGGGATTCAAGCATGACATCGGAGCCATCGCCCTCGGAGCCATCCAGTCGAACCCCGTCTACGCCGACGATGAGCTGGGAATCCGCGAGAAATACGGCTTCGAGTTCATCGACACCAAGAAGAACGGCGCGACACTATACCCCGACGGCACCGGCGTCTACGAGGACGGCGACCTTGCGCACGAGCTCGAGCAGATCGCGGCCTATTCGCCCGAGGATGCGAAGGCCTATGGCGAGTTCATCCAGGAGAAGGCGAAGCTGCTCCCGCTGATATCCACGGGCATGTCCACCTGCCCGCCCTCCATGGGGCTTTTCGTCAACCAGCTGAACTCCACGCCCGAAGGGCGCGACCTGTTCAAGTCGATGTCCATGACCGCCCTGCAGATGGCCCAGCAGTGGTTCAAGCACCCCAAGACCATCTCCCACGTGCTCAAGATCTCCACCGAGGTCATGGTCACGCCCGAGGACGCAGGCAGCGCGATGTGGATGATGTTCGTGGCCGTCGGCAACGCCTTCCGCTCCGGCTCGCTTCCCAAGGGCGGTGCCATAGCGCTCCCCAACGCCCTCGCGGCGGCGCTGAAGGACCGCGGCGGCGAGATCGTCCTGAACAAGAAGGTCGCAAAGATCAAGGTCGAGGACGGCCGCGCAACCAGCGTGGTCACCGAGGACGGCGACGTGTACGTGGGCCGCAAGGCCATCATCTCCAACGTGGACGCCCGCAGGGTATTCCTCGAGATGATAGACGGCTACGAGCTCGACCCGAAGTTCGAACGCGACCTCAAGCAGATAGTCCAGGCCCCCATGTCCGGGGTCATGCAGGCTGTGGCGATCGACGACGCACCGCACTACAAGGCGGGCCCCGAGTTCGACGACGCTGTCGTGGTCGAGCCCATCCCCGAGAACTTCCAGGACCTCCTGGACGGCTACCGGGCCATGGTGGAGGGACGCCTGCCCGAGAAGCGCTCGCTGTGCCCCGAGTCGCTGGTGCCTTCGCTGTTCGACCCCTCGCGCGCCCCGGAGGGCAAGCACGTGCTATACCTCTGGCAGCTGGCCCCCGCAGGCGTCGGCGAGGAAGGCATGGACTGGTGGAAGAACCACCCCCAGGAGGTGGAGCAGTTCGCCAAGGACATCCGCGAGCACTTCTTCAGCTACACGAACAACCTGAGCGAGGACAACGTGCTCGACTACAAGGTGTTCACCCCCGACTTCTACAGCGAGTGGAACGAGAACATCATCGGCGGCAACATCACGGGCCCCGGCGCCTACCTCTTCCAGAGCTACGCCTATCGCCCGCTTCCCGAAATCGGCCAGTTCCGCACGATGGTCGACGGCCTCTACCTCACCGGCATGGGGACGCATCCTGGCGGGGCCGTCACAGGCGGCGGCCGCGGCACCGCCCAGGTAATCCTGGACGACCTGGGAATCGACTGGGATGACACGCTGGACAACAAGTAGCCATAGGTTCGATTGGAATTCCGCGGCGCGTCCGAATCTCCCAGGGCGCGCCGCCTTCGGAAAGGAGAGACGATGGCATCAATCGTCAACGTGATGGTGGCCATTCTGGGCGTATGGCTCGTAATCACTCCGTACCTGTTCGAGTCGCGGGCCGTAGCGCTGGCGATTGCCATGACCGCCGGGGCCATCCTGGCAATCCTGGGAATCGCATCCGCCAAGCAGAAGGAGTACAAGCCCGCCATGGACTACGCGGCGTGCGCACTGGGTGTGGCGCTGGCAGTCTGGGGAATCGTAGGATGGGCCCTCGGGCTGGGCGCCGGTTTGAACGAGATCATCGTCGGGGCGTTCGCCGCCCTTCTGGCCGCACTGGCGACGCGCTTCACCGTGACCTACGACGCCGCCTCGTTTTACGACCGGGGCGGTGCGCCCATGGTCGACGTACAGAGCCTTCGCATGAAGGACAACACCATCCTCATGAAGGCACTCCTGCTTCAGAGCATGCCTTCGACCGTATACGTGAAGCCGGGCGAGGTCTGGAAGGTGCTGACGATGATTCCGTCCGACCTCATAAGAAGCCTGCCTGGGTTCCTCGTGGCTGGCTACAAGGAATGCAAGGCGGAATCGGCGAAGAAAAGCGACGCCTAGCAGCACCGCGTATTCAAGCTGGGTCGCTCGTCGCATAGCACCAAGGTATGCCGCGAGCGTAGTTGAAAGCC
>CAQLOA010000160.1 GCA_948829205.1 uncultured Eggerthellaceae bacterium | reverse complement strand
CATACCCTAGGTGACAAATGGCGCTTTTCGACTGCATCATAGACGCGACCAGCGGGCATGCCCGCGCGCTGACGTACGAGACGGTCCACGGAAGCTTCCAGACGCCCATGTTCATGCCGGTGGGCACGCGTGCCACCGTGAAGGGCATCACGACCGACCAGCTGCGCGAGCTGGGTTCGCAGGTGGTGTTGGCCAACACCTACCACCTGGCCATGCGTCCCGGCGCCGAAGTCGTCGCCGAAGCGGGCGGAATCCACGCCTTCATGAACTACGACGGGCCCATCCTTACCGATTCGGGCGGCTTCCAGGTGTTCTCGCTGGCCGACACGGTGAAGCTCGACGACGACGGCGTCACCTTCCAAAGCGTCTACGACGGCGAGAAGGTGCACTGGACGCCGGAAGAGAACATGGAGGTGCAGCAGCTGATAGGCGCCGACATCGCCATGCAGCTCGACCAGTGCGCGCCCTACCCGGCCACCAAGGAGTTCGTGCAGCAGGCCGTTGACTATTCGAGCGCCTGGGCCAAGCGCTGCCTTGCGGCGCACACCCGCGCCGACCAGACCCTGTTCGGCATAGTGCAGGGCGGCATGCACCTCGACCTGCGGCTGGAGTCCGTGCGGCGCCTTCTCGAGGTCGAGGACGAATCGGTCGCGCACGGCGGCCGCCGTTTCGGCGGGTTCGGCATAGGAGGCTACTCGGTGGGCGAGAGCCACGATGTGATGTTCGAAACCCTGGGCGACGTGGCCCGGGCGCTTCCCGAGAACCGGCCGCGCTACCTCATGGGCGTCGGCAACCCCACCACGTTGGTGTGCGCGGTGGCGGAAGGCGTCGACATGTTCGACTGCGTGCTGGCCACTCGCACGGGCCGCATGGGCACCGCCTTCTCCAGCCAGGGCCGCATGAACATGAAGAATGCCAAGCACAAGCGCGACTTCGGTCCGCTCGACTCCGAATGCTCGTGCCCTGCCTGCGCCAACTACTCGCGTGCCTACATACGCCACCTGGTCGTGCAAGGGGAGATGCTGGGAGGCATCCTGGTCACCATCCACAACCTGCACTACCTGCTGGACCTGATGCGCCGCGCCAGGCAGGCGGTGCTCAATGATGAATATGATGTATTTTTATCGGAATGGATGTCGTCGCCTGCTGCGCTGGACTATTAGTTGTGGCAGAATAGGAATGCTGCGCCCTTTTGCCGAAAGGCTTAGGTGCGTGCATGCAAAATTCAACACGAATGTAGGTCAAACGAGAGGTACATAAGTGGCACTCGAACGTAACGTGGCGAAGAAGCCGAAGAGCACGTCGCGAACCCACGACAGGCGCAACATCTGGCTTCTGGTCGCAACACTGCTGTTGATCATCACCTCCATAGCGTTGTTCGTCCCTCCTCAAGACAAGATCAATCTGGGCCTCGACATCCGCGGAGGCCTTTCCGTCGTCATGACGGCCGACGCCGAGAACGGCGCGCCCGTCACCGACGAGCAGATGGAGGACTCGCGCACCATCATCGAGAACCGCGTCAACGCGCTGGGTGCGTCCGAGGCCACCGTGCAGGTGCAGGGAACCGACCAGATCATCGTGCAGATCCCCGGCCTCGAGGACTCCGAGGAGGCCTTGCAGACCATCGGGTCCACAGGCCAGCTGGTCTTCGCCGACATCACCACGTTCACCGACGACGACGTCGTCGAGAAGATCCAGGCCGGATCCTACGGCGAGAACACCCAGCTGGAAGACGAGTTCGGCTACAGCTTCCCGGCCGAGGAGGACGCCGAACTCGAGGTTCAGCCCGGCACCTACGACGTACTGCTGACCGGCGACAACATCGAGAAGATATCCGTCGACCGTGCAAGCCAGACCAGCGCCTACTACGCCGTCAATCTCGAACTCGACCCCGAAGGCACCCAGGCATTCGCCGACGCCACCCGCAACCTGGTCGCCATGAACGGCCAGATCGTCATCATCCTCGACGACAAGGTGGAAAGCGCCCCCGGCGTGCAGTCCATCATCACCGACGGCCGCGTGGCCATCACCGGCAACTACTCCGCCGACGAGGCCAACGCCTTCCGCACGGTGCTTGAGTCGGGCTCGCTGCCGGTCAACTTCGACATCTCGCAAAGCCAGGTGGTCGGTCCCACCCTGGGCCTCGACGCGCTGTTCGCGGGCCTTATCGTCGTGCTGATCGGCCTGGCCTGCGTCATGCTTTACCTGCTGGTCTTCTACAAGGGCCTCGGCATCATCACCGCCGCCGCGGTCCTTGTAATGGCTGTGCTCTACCTTGGCATCCTGGCCGCGCTTTCGGCGTTCGGGTTGTTCAGCCTCACGCTTTCGGGCGTTGCCGGCATCGTGCTTACCATAGGCATGGCCGCCGACTCGTCCATCCTAACGGTCGAGCGCTTCCGCGAGGAGATACGCATGGGCAAGAGCGTCCGTGCTGCCTCGCAGTCGGGCGTCCGCCACGCGATCTTCACGTCCATCGACGCCGACCTGGTCACTCTGGTGTCGGCGCTCTGCCTGTTCTTCCTGGCAAGCGCGTCGGTCAAGGGCTTCGGCCTCACGCTTTCGCTGGGCATCTTCTGCGACATCGCGATGATGCTGCTGTTCAAGGCCCCGCTCATCCGCCTGCTGGCTCCGCGCTCCATCCAGAAGCACCCCGAGTTCTGGGGCATCAAGGACTGCCAGAACGCATCGCATTTCTACGCCGACCTTGCCGCCGCCGAGGGCACCACCGAGGCGCAGGCCGAAGCCGGCGAGCAGATGAACGCGCTCGAATCCGAGGCGCTGGCCGAGAACCGCACCGGGCTGGCGGGTCGCTCCATAGCCATCGACGCCGCCAAGAAGATCAAGGGCCGCTTCATCAAGCACGACATCAACTTCCTCGGCGTGCGAAGGATCTTCCTCACCATAGCGGCCGTGGCCATGGTCGCATGCTTCGCCGTGATGGGATTCAAAGGGTTCGACTTCGGCATCGAGTTCGTGGGAGGCAGCTCGATAACCTACGCGAACACCGGCGACGTCACCAGCGACCAGCTGCGCGAGGCGTTCGCCGAGCAGGGCGTCGACGAGGTCACCATCCAGACGACCAGCACCAACGGCGAGCCTGGCTTCCTGGTCCGCACCACCAACACCGACGCCCAGTCCTCCACGACCGTGGCGAACGCCGTCGGCGACAAGTTCGAGTGGAACTCCGCCGACATCAGCGTGGACACGATCGGGCCCGACTGGGGCGCCAGCGTCATACAGTCGTCGCTCATCGCGTTCTTCGTGTCCATAATACTGATCATCATCTACATCGCCATCAGGTTCGAGTACAAGATGGGCGTCATCGCCGTGGTCACGCTACTGCATGACCTCATACTGGTCATGGGCATCTACGCCCTTGTGGGTCGCGAGGTCAACCCGAACACCATCGC
>CAQLOA010000159.1 GCA_948829205.1 uncultured Eggerthellaceae bacterium | reverse complement strand
CCGTGTCGAAGCCGAGGGTCTCCTTCGCCCACTCGTCGGTCAGCTCGGGCACCTCCTTCTCCTTCACCACCGTGACCTTGACGTCGAAGGACACCTTCTGTCCGGCCAGGTCGGAGAACAGCACGGACGACTCGTCGGCGGGGATGTCGAGCTCGAAGGCCTTCTGGTCGCCCTTCTTCATGCCGAAGAGCTGCTCGTCGAAGGCAGCGGAGAACAGGCCGCCTCCGGGCACGAAGAAGCGCGAGTCGGTGGTGAGCGAGGAGACCTCGCTTCCGTCGGCCTTGGTGGCCTTCATCTCGATGTCGGCGTAGTTGTCGGCCGAAAGCGCAACGTCCGACGCGGCGTTCTCGTAGGTTTCGAAGTGGCGGGTCAGCGCCTCTATCTGGTCGGCGACCTCGGTTTCGGTGGCCTCCTTCATGGGAAGCTCGATCTCCACCGGCTCATAGCTTTCAAGCTCGACCTCGGGCTTGGCGCCCACGGTGAACTCGAAGACGAAGTCGGATCCGGGCACGACCGGCGCCGGTTCGCCGAAGTCGGGCGAACCCACAGGGAACAGGCGCTCCTGCTCGACCACGGCGGGATATGCGTCGTTCACGACGTCCTCGGTGGCCTGCGCCAGCACGGCGTCGCGCCCGATGGCGTTGTCGATGACGGCGCGAGGCGCCTTGCCCTTGCGGAAGCCTGGGAAGTTGTACTTCCCCGCCAGCTCCCTGTAAACCCTGTTCAGCTTGTCGTCAACCTGCTTTGCAGGGACGGTTACGACCACTTTGGTCCTGTTGTTCTCGAGCTTCTCGACTTTGGCTTCCACGCAGGTTCCTTCTTCCCGTGACAGGCAAATTTCAGATGGTGCAGTATGGTATCATAATGGCCGTCTTTCGCCCCCTTGAGGCGAGGATATTAATCATGTGCGGGCGTGGCGGAATTGGCAGACGCGCCAGATTTAGGTTCTGGTGGGGAAACCTGTGAAGGTTCAAATCCTTTCGCCCGCACCACGCAACTCGTAAGGGGATGTTCTCAAGATGGCAATGCCCAAGGTTCTACGCAAGTACACTGAAGTCAGCCTCATCAAGCGGATCCTGGTAGGACTGGTCGTCGGCGTCATACTGGCGCTGCTGATCCCGGCCAGCAGCGAGGGCGCGCTCGCCGTGGCCGGAAGCATCATCGCGCTGTGCGGCACCATCTTCGTGAACGCCTTGAAGGCGGTGGCGCCCATCCTCGTGTTCTTCCTGGTGATAAGCGCGCTGGAGAACGCGAAGGCCGCCAAGGGCATGAAGACCGTCATCCTGCTTTACGTCATAAGCACGCTCGTCGCGGCCATCGTCGCCGTCATCGGGTCGTTCCTCTTCCCCATCGACCTCACGCTGATCCCGTCGCCCGAGGAGCAGTCGTCTCCCTCGGGCATCGGCGAGGTGCTCGAGACCCTGGTCATGAACATCGTCTCCAACCCTGTGGGCGCGCTCATGGACGCCAACTACATCGGCATCCTTGCCTGGGCCGTGCTTCTGGGCATAGCGCTTCGCAAGGCCCCTGAAGGCGTCAAGCAGGTGTTCACGTCGGTGTCCGACGCCGTCACCACCATCGTGCGCTGGATCATCAACCTGGCCCCGTTCGGCATCATGGGCCTGGTCTACACCTCCGTTTCCGAGACGGGTCTTGAGATATTCACCGAGTACGGACAGGTCATCCTGCTGCTCGTGGCCTGCATGCTCATCATCGCGTTGGGCACCAACCCGCTCATGGTGTTCATATGCACCAGGCGCAACCCCTACCCGCTGGTGCTGCGCTGCCTGAAGGACTCGGGCCTCACGGCGTTCTTCACGCGCTCTTCGGCCGCCAACATCCCCGTCAACATGGAGCTCTGCCGGAAGCTCGGGCTCGACAAGGACAACTACTCCGTGTCCATCCCGCTGGGCGCCACCATCAACATGGCGGGTGCCGCCGTCACCATCACGGTGATGACCATGTGCGCGTGCCACACGCTTGGCATATCGGTCGATCCCGTCACCGCCGTAATCCTGTCCGTGCTGGCCGCGGTCAGCGCCTGCGGGGCCTCCGGCGTCGCCGGCGGCTCGCTGCTGCTCATTCCGCTGGCATGCTCGCTGTTCGGCATCAGCAACGACATCGCGATGCAGGTGGTCGGCATCGGCTTCATCATCGGCGTCATCCAGGACAGCTGCGAGACCGCGCTTAACTCCTCGTCGGACGTGCTGTTCACCGCGACGTCGGAGTACCGCGGGCTCATCAAGGCCGGCAAGGAGGTCAGGCTCGGCCACGACGCCTTCTCCGAGGACGACCTTGGCGACCTGGCGAAGTACAAGGCCGAGGACGCCGCCGAGGAGGCCGAGAAGGCGGAAGAGCAGGCCGGCTAGGCGGTAAGCGCCAAGGGTTCCGCCTTGGGAAGAATCGCATGCAAAGGATGAACGAAGAAGGGCCACGCAATCGCGTGGCCCTTTTGGTTTCTGGCTCCTCGGGTAGGATTCGAACCTACAACCCTCCGGTTAACAGCCGGATGCTCTGCCGTTGAGCTACCGAGGAATGACGTGCGCTATTTGCGCAGCGAATTAGTATTATAGCCAAACCGCCCCACGGTGCAAGGGCAATTCGCTAATCTTCCAGATAGTCCTTCAACTTGCTGGAACGCGACGGATGGCGCAGCTTCGCGAGCGTCTTGCTCTCGATCTGGCGGATGCGCTCGCGCGTGACGCCGAACTCGCGTCCGACTTCCTCGAGCGTGCGAGGATGGCCGTCCTCCAGCCCGAAGCGCAGGCTGATAACCTTGCGCTCGCGCTCGGCCAGCCCGTCGAGCACCTTGCCCAGCTGCTCCTGCAGCATGCTGAAGGAAGCAGCGTCGGGAGGCACCACGGCGGCCTCGTCCTCGATGAAGTCGCCAAGCTGGGAGTCCTCCTCCTCGCCGATGGGCGTCTCGAGCGAAACGGGCTCCTGCGATATCTTCTGGATCTCGCGGACGCGTTCGGCAGGAAGGTCCATCTCGGCGCCGATCTCCTCGGGGGAAGGCTCGCGTCCAAGCTTCTGCAGCAGCTGGCGCTGGATGCGCACGAGCTTGTTGATGGTCTCCACCATGTGCACCGGGATGCGGATGGTGCGCGCCTGGTCGGCGATGGCGCGGGTTATGGCCTGGCGAATCCACCACGTGGCGTACGTGGAGAACTTGTAGCCCTTCGTGTAGTCGAACTTCTCGACCGCGCGGATGAGGCCCAGGTTGCCCTCCTGGATGAGGTCGAGGAACAGCATGCCGCGGCCCACGTAGCGCTTGGCGATGGACACCACCAGGCGCAGGTTCGCCTCGATGAGCTGCTGCTTGGCATCAAGCCCCACCTGCTCGATGCGGCCCAGGCGGCGGCGCTCGCGGCGCTCGAGCTCGACGCCTTCCTCCTCGGCGCGCTCAAGCTCCTCGGTGGCGGCCACGCCGGCCTCTATCT
>CAQLOA010000158.1 GCA_948829205.1 uncultured Eggerthellaceae bacterium | reverse complement strand
GGCCATGGCCATGGTGAACTACATCCTGCAGAACGACCTGCAGGCCGACGACTACCTGCTGGCCCGCACCATTTCCGCCTACCTGGTCGACGACGAGACCGGCCTGCTGGCCCGCAGCGATGACGGCTCCTTCTACGTGTGGGACAACGCGATCGGCGCGCCGGTGCCCGTGGCCGCCAAGAAGGGCGACTACCCCGAAGGTGCCGACATCCCGTTGTTCGGCACGTACCAGCACGAAGGGCGCAGCTATTCCACCGCGCTGCAGAAGCTGAAGGACGGCGCGGCTGAGTACACGTTCGAGCTGGCCGCCGAGAAGTGCGGGATCGGCGCCGAGGACGCCGAGCGTCTGGCGCGCGACTGGGTCGAGGCCGAGAACGCCTTCATCCTGTCGGGCTACGGCCTGCGCTACCGCAACTCCAACGAGACCTACCGTCAGTTCCTTCTGCTGGGTGCGCTGACCGGGCGCCTGGGCAAACCTGGTTCTGGCGTGTTCGAGGCGCTGCAGCTGCAGAGCTGGCCGCTGGTGTTCAACGACGTGCCAATCAGCTGCCCCGACGGCGTGGCGGCCGTGAAGTCGGTTCCTATCCGCATGAACGAGTGGTTCGCGCGCGCCGAGGCCGACGACAGCCCCTACAAGGCGCTGATCGTGTGCTCGGGCAACCCGGTTCACCAGCAGCCCGACCGTCAGCGCTGGCTTGACGTCGTTCGCGACATGGACCTGGTGGTCGACTACGACGTGTGGCTGACCGACACGGGCGAGATCGCCGACTACGTGCTTCCCGACTTGATGTCGTTCGAGCGCGAGGACCTCATCACCGGCGCATGCTACAACCACATAATCCTGCAGGAGCCCGCCATCGAGCCGCAGGTCGACGGCCACGAGCCGGTGTGGGTGTTCAGCGAGCTGGCGAAGCGAGTGGGGCTGGGCGACTACTTCACCATGACAGGCCCCGAGTACATCGACATCAGGCTGCAGACGCCGTACCCGCTGATCGCGGGCATCCAGCCGCCCGTTACCTACGAGCGCCTGAAGAAGGAGAAGATGATCCGTGCGGCGGCGCCTCCCGAGCCGAAGTACACGCCGTACCTCAACCCCGCCGAGGTGCTGGACAACGAGACCGGACGCATGGAGATCATGTACTCCGAGAAGCTGGCCGATTTGGGCATGGCGGTCACCAAGGTGCTCGAACCGAACAAGATCGGCAAGTCGAAGGAATATCCCTACCAGCTGTTCACAGGCCGCCAGCGCTTCTTCATGCAGTCCAGCTTCACCGACGACCCCATCACCGTGAAGCTTTCGGGCGAGACGCCGGCGACCCGGCTGAACCCCGCGCAGGCGGCGCGGCTTGGCCTCGCTGACGGCGACATGGTCGAGGTGTTCAACGAGCGCGGGCACGTGGTCACGCGCCTGGTGCTGGACGAGAGCGTGCCCGACGGCACGGTACATGTTTGGTTCGGCTGGAGGCGCCGCCAGTTCGAGGAGGGCACCTACTCCGAGATCACCCACCAGTGCGCCGGCAAGGACTCTCAGGGGCCGCTCGAGGACAAGTGGTTCTCGGACTGGATAGCGGTCGGGCATCATCCCAATCCTTACGTCGAGGCGATGAGCTCGCTCACGGGGTCCACCGACTGCTACTGGGACTCGTGGTGCGACATCCGCAAGTTCGAGGGCGCCATAACGCCCAACCCCCAGGCGACCATCGTGAAGGAGGCATAAGCCATGGCTTACAAGATGTTGGTCGACATAGACCGCTGCATTGGTTGCTGGACTTGCGCGATGGCATGCAAGGTAGGCAACCACCTGGCCGACGACGAGTACCGGGTGGAGGTCGAGACGCACGGTTCAGGCGCCGGAATCGACCGTCCTGCCGGAGTGTACCCCGACCTGCACATGTGGTGGCAGCCCATGTACCTGCCCAGCTGCACCTTCTGTGCGCCGCGCGTGGCAGAAGGCCAGCCTCCGTTCTGCGTCATGGACTGTCCGACGCTGGCGCTGGCCTTCGGCGACGCCGACGATCCCGAGTCCGACTACTCGCAGGCCAAGGCCCGCGTGGAAGGGCGTGGAGCCAAGGTCTGGGAGCTTGACTCCGCCGGTGGCGATACCCGCGCTTGCGTTGAATACGCCCGCGTTTAAATACTTCGTCCTACCGGACGAAGTATTGATTGACGCTGCGCGGACGCCCCGGCGGTTCTCCTTCGCCCTCCAAGAACTCCTCGCGTACAGAAGTACGCGTCGTCGTTCTTTCGCGCGAACTAGAACCACCGGATGCGCCGCTCGCTCACTTGCCAACCACGCGTCTTTTGCGTGTTTGTAGGTCAGGGTGTGTCAGGAGACGTTCACTTCTGACATATTGCTGGTAGTCGTAGGGGTGCACTTTATGTGCGCCCCTCTTTTTATAGGTACTCCAAGTATTGCAGGTAGCCCTGCGCGTCGGCGGGGACCTCTAGCGTGACCGACCCTGCTCCTGTGGAAATGGTCACCACGCTGGGGTCGTCGTAGGTGATTATCTCGGCGTCGTAGCCGCCGTAGCTGATGTCCGACGTGCGTTCTGCGACAGCGCTGCCGGGCAGCGGAACCACCTTCCAGCTTTCGACGTCCAGGCCGTCTATCATCCCGTCGACGACTCCTTGCGGAAGCCCCGTCTGACGCGATATCTCCCCGGCGTTATCACGCAGCGCCGAATCTATCTGCTTCTTTATGCCGGTGGCGTCGATTGTCGCGTTGGCCGCCCCATACGCCGCCTGCTCGGCGGCGTCGTTGACGGGGTTATCGATGCCGCTTTTCGCCAGCAGCACTCCACCGCCTACCACCACGACGGCGGCGACCAGTACGATGCCAAGTATCTTCAACAGTTTCTTCATATTGCAGGATTCTACATGGAAACATGCTGCGGCAAGGCACGCATCGCCTCTGTCCACAAGCACTGCAGACTCGCCATGGATTTTGGGGTTTCTTCGTGGCCGCCGTATTCTGCGGGAATTGCGGGCATGTATAGGCGCGTCAGCGGCGGCATGTTTGCGAGTGGCTGTCTTTGACGGCATGCCTCAGAGGGTTTGACCCTGGTGTCGTGTCCGTGATGGATTTTCCGTCGAGCAGCCTGCCGCGGGTGCGCGATGGCTTCGATGATGCTGCCTGATTCCGCGCGAATGCCTGTTTTCGGGCTTGCTGTGGACATAAATTGCGGAAATCTGCGTTTGAGAGCCTGTCCCAGGCTGTGTTTCATGCGGCTCGCATGTTACGCAGCGTTTCTACCTGGGGTTTTTTGAAGTCGTGCTTTCTTCCACGGCGGATTTTCCTGACGAACACCCGAAATGCACGCAGATTTCCGCAATTTTTGTCCACGAAGAGGAGAAAAGTTGGCAATTGCCCAGCCTGCGGAAGCTTTTCGTGGTCAATTGCAGCCCTTTTTCTTTCGGGGACCGCGCGCTTCCCAGAAGACCCAAAAGCCTCTTGACCCTCACGCGACGTGTGGGTCTAGACTAGTGTCAAGG
>CAQLOA010000157.1 GCA_948829205.1 uncultured Eggerthellaceae bacterium | reverse complement strand
GCGGAGGAATGGCCGAGTGGTTGAAGGCGGCAGTCTTGAAAACTGTTGTGCCGCAAGGTACCGTGGGTTCGAATCCTACTTCCTCCGCCACCTTGCCTACTTCTTCAGGAACCGGCCCTTCCTTATCACCAGTATCGCGACCACGCATATGACCGCCGCGACCAGCACCGGGAACCATGCCCACTGCACCACGGGCAGCCCTTCCACGTTCATGCCGTAGAAGCTGAACACTATGGTCGGCACCGCCATGACAAGCGTTATCAGGGTGAGCGTGCGCATCGTGTAGTTCAGGTTGTTGCTTATCACGCTGGAGAACGTGTCCATGACGCCTTCCAGGATGTTCGTGTAGATCGAGCACATCTCGGTGGCCTGCGTGATCTCGATCTTCACGTCGTCGAGCAGGTCGTGGTCTTCCTCGTACAGGCTGAACATGCGGCCGTACCCGATGCGCGACACCGTGGAGTCGAGGCCCTGCAGCGACGTCGAGAAGTAGACCAGCGACTTCTCCAAGCCCAGCATCTTCATCAGCTCGGAATTCGCCATGGTCTTGCGCAGCGCGCGCTCGTATTCGCGGATCTGGCGGTTGATAGACCGCAGGCTGACGACGTACCGCTGCGTTATGCGCAGCAGCATCTTCAGCAGGAACTGAGTGCGCCTTCCGGTATGCACGTCGTTGTAGCGACCGTTGGCGAAGTTGGCCACCGTCTCGTTGCGGCGCAGGCTGAACGTGACGAAGCACTCGCGTTCGGGCAGGAAGACGAACGTCAGCGGATGCGTGTCGTACTGCGTGATGGACTTGTCGTCGGCCTCGTCCTCGGATTCGACGAACGGACAGTCGACTATGACGAGTATCTGGCCGGTGTCGTCGTCCACGTCGACGTGCGACGTCTCCTCGTCGTCGAACGCGCTCTTGACGAACTCGGGGGCTATGTCGAGCGTGTCAAGCAACCAGGTGCGGTCCGATGCGGTAGGCTCGAGCACGTCGATCCAGCATCCGGGCTCGTAGCCCTCGATGCGCTCGACCTTGCCGTCTTCTGATTTGAAAAAAGATATCATGTTCCACCCTAACGTCTTCGCATCCCGCGGAAGCAGGCCTTCGAATGCGGCGAAGGCCAAAGCTATACGGGATGTTCGCAGCCGGTTCCGACCGCGAACGCCAAGGTGAACGGGTCGGAAACTACATACTGTGAGGCTTCTGTTTTCGAACCTTCAAGTACGTTCCTTCCCTTGCGTGACGAATTCGCGTTAATTATAGCAGCAACGCCGAAGATGGCGGCCGTGCCGTCGGAACGCATCCAATGGCACACCTGGATGGAACGCCAGACCCGTCCCCTGTTCCGCCCTGATGGCACCCATGTAAAACAAAAACCCGCCTGATGGGAGGCGGGTTGAAGTTCAGGTGGTGCGCCATGAGGGATTCGAACCCCCGGCGGTCTGATTCGTAGTCAGCTCCTCTATCCAGCTGAGGTAATGGCGCACTTTACCAAGCCCGAAGGCAACGAACATTCTGCCAAAGGAAACCCCCGCTGTCAAGAGGCGGGACAGAAGCGAGCAAGGAGGTTACGTTCGCCTTGATCCGACCTCCGTCACGCCGAAGCTATCTGTCCCCGATGTCGCGGTATTCGGGGATGGAGGGTTCGTAGTTCTGGTATGCGGGGCGGATGATGCGCCTTCCGCTCACGATTTCCTCGAAGCGGTGCGCGGACCATCCAGCCATGCGGGCGCATGCGAACAGCGGCGTGAACAGGTCCTCCGGAATGCCCATCATCGAATACACGAACCCGGAGTACATGTCCACGTTGGCGCAGAGCGTCTTCGTGACTCCGCGTTCCTCGGCCACTATCTCCGGCGCGATGCGCTCGATGGTTTCCAGCATCTGGAACTCGTCTTGGAACTCGGTCCCCTTGGCAAGCTGGCTTGCGAACTTCTTCAAAATGACGGCGCGCGGGTCGGAAAGCGTGTACACTGCATGGCCCATTCCGTAAACGAGCCCGGTGTTGTCGTAGGCCTGCTTGCGGACTACGCGCCGCAGATAATCGGCCACGGCGCCTTCGTCGGACCACTTGCTGCGGTCGATGGAGGCCTTCATGTCGTTGTGCATGGCCCGCACCTTGTGGTTGGCGCCGCCGTGGCGATACCCCTTCAACGACCCGATGGCCGCGGAGTACGCCGAATACGGGTCGGTGTCCGACGAGGTCAGAACGCGCGTGGTGAACGTTGAGTTGTTGCCGCCGCCATGTTCGGCGTGAAGGCACAGCATGACGTCAAGCATGCGAGCCTCGTCGGGCGCGAACTGCCGGTCGGGACGGAGCATGGACAGGATGGTCTCGGAGGTCGACTGGCCTTCGATGAACCTGTGCATGATCATCGACTCGTGGTTGAAGTTGGCGCGCTTGGCGTAGTAGGAAAGCACCGCGATGCGCGGAAGCCGGCTGATCAGCGACAGCGCCGTATGGATCTCATGCTCGGGCGTGCGCTCCTCCGCATGCTGGTCGTAGGAATAGAGTTGCAGCACCGAGCGCGCCATCACGTTCATTATATCGGGGGAAGCGCCCTGCATGATCATGGACGCCGTGAACCCGTCGGGAAGCTCGCGCTGCGCGTCGATGACCTCCACGAACTTCGCGAGCTCGTCGGACGTGGGCAGGCTTCCCATGAGAAGCAGGTAGCAAACCTCCTCGAAGCTGTACCGGCGCTCGGGAGACATGTCGCTGAGGAGGTCCTTCAGCCTGTATCCGCGAAGCGTGACCGAGCCTTCGATGGGGACCTTGCGCCCGTCGCGCATCTCGTAGCCGTGCACGTTGCTTATCTGCGTGATTCCCGCCAACACGCCCGTGCCGTCCGCGTTTCTAAGCCCGCGCTTCACGGCACCGTCCGCGTAAAGCCCCTGCGGAATGAGGTTCGTGTCGCGGAAGCTGTCGTACAGCGCTACCTTGCGGGCCTCGTCCTCGCTGATGCGGACGTTCTCGGCGGAACCGACCTTGATTTCGCCGTCGTCGTCGCGGACCAGCCTGTCGTCTATCTTGATGGCCATGGCGTCCGCTATCTCACTATCGCACGGACAGGCTGGGCGCAGGCCACGGCCACCAGGACCTTCAGGATGTCGGGCACGATGAAGGGAGCCACGGACACCGCGAAGGCCGCCTGCATTCCGAGGCCGGAAACCGCAGCGTACTGGAGCCATCCGCCGACGTAGGCGATGACCGTGAACAGCATTCCGGCCGCCACCTGGCATGCGAACAGGACGGCCTTGTTGCTTGCCTTGGAACTTGCCGCCTGCAGCAGGAACGCAGCCGCCGGAACGGCCACGAGATAGCTTAGGAGGAAGCACCCCGTGGGGCCGAGCAACGCGCCGATTCCGCCCTTGAACCCCGCGAACAGGGGCACGCCCAGGCCGCCCAGCGCTATGAACGCGAAGATCGCCGCGGTGGCCCACTTGGCGGGAAGCACGCATATCAAAAGCGGGATCACGAACATCTGGAGCGTGAGGGGGATAGGGCCTATGGGCACCGTGACCCACGACCCAATCGCCATCATGGCGACTGACAGCCCGACGTAGGCT
>CAQLOA010000156.1 GCA_948829205.1 uncultured Eggerthellaceae bacterium | reverse complement strand
CGGCAGGGATGTCGCGCTTGGCGACGCACACGTCGACCTGGTCTCCTCCGTACCTGGCCAGCATTTCGGCCTGGGCTGCTTGGGCCTGGTCGTTCACCTGCACGACGTACGCCCCTACGCACAAGGCACACACCGCACCGCACGCCAGCCCTGCTGCGGCGGACCGACCCCTTCTTGACAGCTTGAACTTCGGCATCTGCACCTCGCCTTTCTCGTTGCACCAAGTATGACCACGCGGTTCGAAACCGCGGTTACAGAAAGCCGACGCACGGCATGGCACGCATCCGTCCTTGCGCCATGGCGCCGTCTTCGCCCCGACGGTTCGCCGACTTTCATGGCATCGCATCATTGCTTGACGCGAGCACCCATGCGCCTTTCCCCGAACTAAACCGTTCCGTCCCGAAACGGCGCAATACGGGCCGCGGCGGCATCTCGCGGCAGCGAGGCGCTTATCATGTAGAGGAACACGAAAACGAAAAGGAGTGCCTATGCGGCGCATCGGGATAATAGACCTGGGTTCGAACACGATAAGGCTCGTCGTGTACGAACCGAGAAGGGACCTGCGTTCGAACCGCCGCACCGACGGCGAACTGTCCTTCGACGACAAATGGTCGGACGGTGGAAAAAGGCCGTTCCGCGAACTGATGGACAAGAAGAAAGTGGCGGGGCTCTCCGCCTACGTTGTCGACGAGCACCTGACTCCCCAGGGGATAGAGCGCGCAATCGACGTGCTCAAAGGGCTCGAGAGAGCCGCCGACGGCATCGGATGCGACAAGGTGCACGTGTTCGCGACGGCAGTCGTCAGAAACTGCAGGAACTCGAAGCAGGCCGCCGAGCAGATAGGCAAGGGGGCAGGCGTCAAGCTCGACGTCCTAAGCGCCGAGGAGGAGGCGCATCTCGGCTTCGTGGGGGCCACATGCGACCGCAGGATCGCCGACGGAACGCTGATCGACATCGGAGGCGGGTCCACCGAGCTTACGGCCATCCGCAACGGGCGCGACGTCCACGACCTCAGCATCCCCCAAGGAAGCGTGTCGTCGTACGCAGAGTTCGTAAGCCTCATACTTCCAAAGCCGGAAGAAGCCGACTCGATCCGCGAGGCGTTCGCATCGAAGCTGGACGGGATAAAAGGCCTCGACGACTTCGAATCGGCGAGGCTTTATGGGATCGGGGGAAGCGTTCGCGCCATAGACAAGCTCTATGCCGCCGCATACATGGACGGCAAGCGGCTGCAAACGCTCGACCTTGAGCAGGTGGAACGCCTGCGGAAGCTTCTGCGCAAAGACCCGTCGAGATTCGCCCATGCGGCCACCAAGGCGGTCCCCGAACGCATGCACACCGTCACCCCGGGAATGGTCATCGTCCATGCGCTGATGAAGCGGCTAGACGCCCAGACGCTCGAGGTCTGCAAATACGGCGTTCGCGAAGGCTACCTGCTCGAACGCGTCCTGAAGATGTAGGGCGTCCGCGCAGCGCCGTGCCTGATTTCGTTTTACGAAATCAGGCTACTGTATAGGGCCTCTGTAATGACTCTGCGGATGGTCGACGGGACGGCCCTGGGGCTTGTAGATGCGGGTGTGCGGCGAATCCAGCGCGATGAGGCTCTGGATCTCGTCGTAGGTGTAGCCCTTGTTCTCGAAGATGCGGCCCTTCAGGCGCTCGAGCAGGTTCGCAGACTCCCATTCCTCGCCTTCTGACAAGCCCTTCCATTCCTCCTTGATGCCGATGGCCACCACGCTGGCCACGGCGATGCGCAGCTTGGTCAGCTCGGGCACGTGAATCTCGTAGCAGAGGCCCTTGTCCTTGAACTCCACAAGCTTCACGTGCACGGCCTTGTGGTCGTAGCTGGTAAGGGTCTCCTCCACGATGTTGAACGGCGGATCGTTGAAGCTTCCGTAAAGGTCCCACACCATGCCCTCGACGTAGTAGTGCTTCTCTATCACGTAGGTGTGCAGGATGTACTCGTAGCGCTCGTAGCGGATGTAGTAGTTAAGCACGCGGTTGTCGGGCTTGATGAGACCCACTTCGCCGCCCATGCGGCCCCAGATCTGCACCGGGTCCTTCTCGGACTTCCAGCCCTTCTTGCACTTGAACTGAAGGAATATCTCGCCGTCCTCGTACCAGGTGTCGAAGTCCTCGTGCTTGGCGATGGCATCCTTCTGCATGTATACCTTGTTGAACTTCACGCGCGCCCCTCACTGTTCGGGTGTTTCATACATTCTACCGTGAATGAGAGCACATGACGGAAGTTGGAGGGCGTGTCGGGGGACGTACGCCTCACAAAGAGTCGATGTATGCCTGCATCTCGTCGTCGATGAGGCCCTCGCCGAGATAGTCTATCTCGCGGGCGTCGCGGAAGTCGCCATGAAGCCATGCGCCGCGCATGTCGAGCCAGTGGCGGTCGGGCTCTCGCTCGACTTCGGGATGTTCGGCGAGGATGGCGTTGCGGGTTCGTTCGCAGCTGTGCAGTCGACACGTCTGCGAACGCACAGGCCATACCATGCAGCGGTTGTCCTCGTCCAGCAGAGGACAGATGAACGGACCGTTGTCACGCGCCACGACTCCGTTCGCAGCAATGTATTCGCGGATGCGCTCCACCTCGTCGAGCGTGATGGCGACGATGCGTATGTTGCAGCAGTCCCCACACTGCTTGCATCCCTCGTACCCGTTGAGCTCGGTTGCCGTGTCCTTGTTTTCCATACCCCCTAGGATACCCCAAAAAAAAGAGGGCTCCCATATGGGAGCCCTCCAGGTCGGATGAAACCGACTGGTGCGACTTGCCTTACTTGTAAAGCTTGTCGACGCCAGCAGCCTTCTCCTTGCCAAGGCCCATTCCGCCGAACACGAAGAAGTAGATGAACGGAAGAAGCATGGCGATGAGCATGACCGGAAGAGCCATGTCGGTCTTGGAGAAACCGGGGATGGCCAGCGGGCAAACGATGCAACCGATGAAGTTGATGACGACCACGCCGATCATGATGTAGAAGCGGGCATTGCCGTCCGTCTCGGAGAGCGGGTTCTCCTCGGTCATCTTCTGGAGCTGGTCCATGGTCTTGCCACCGGTGTTCTTGACGAACAGCAGCGTGCAGACGAGGCCGAGCACGAACGGGATGAGCAGGACGAGAACGACCATCGACCAGTTGTTGGACATGGTGCCGTTGACGTCATGCTGGAACATTGCCAGACCGGCAGCAGCGCCGAGAACGATGGACGAGCCGGAGCCACCGAAGCGGGCGAACGCCTGGCACCAGGAAGTGCCGGTGTTACGCAGCGTGGTGGGATAGGACTCGGGCATCAGCGGCTGAACGGCGGTGATGGCGTAGTTCAGGCAGAAGCCGAAGAGCAGCATCAGGAAGATGCAGGGAACGAAGTTGCCAGCAGCAGCGCCAGCCAGCGGAGCGCCGTTCACAGGAGCCTCGCCGGGGAACATAGGCACGAACACGGAGCAGGCGATGATGGCGATGATGCAGGCCACCCAGCCGATCCACAGAGCGCGCTTACGGCCGATGGCGTCAGAGATGAAGCCGACGACGATGTTGGAAGCGATAGCAGCAACGTTGTTCCACGTCTGCAGGGTCACGGACTCAGCAGGGGTGAAGCCATTGCCCTGGA
>CAQLOA010000155.1:223-3621 GCA_948829205.1 uncultured Eggerthellaceae bacterium | reverse complement strand
TGCGGCACAACAGTTTTCAAGACTGCCGCCTTCAACCACTCGGCCATTCCTCCGCGGCTGCATCAGGATAGCACATACCTTGCGGAAGACGACAGCGTGCACGATGCGGGACGTGCGCGAATGGGACGTTCCCGACCGCGCGCGTCCGGTGCGCGCAGGTGCCGGACGCGCTAGATCAGGGACAGGTCGAACTCCATGCCGTCACGCTCGCACTGCATCTTCTTGCGGGTCATCATGCAGATGGATACGACCCCCTTGCCTTCCGGATGAAGGAAGTACTGCTTGTATCCGCAGTTGCCATAGCCGCTGCACGAACGGCACTTGATGTCGTTGAGGTCGAAGCCGTCGATGATGTCGTCGGTCAGCTGGCGCATTCCGCCCGGCCCTTTGGGGACCGGCCTCGTCGGCGTGTCGGACATTTCGCCCTCCTTGTGAACTTCCCCTGTCGTGATGGCGCTGAATCTTCTGCGCCATCACGTATACTTGTTGCCTGACCAATAGCATACAACGTAACCGGCGGAGTTTCCAACCTTTGGGAATTTCCGCGAGAAGCAGAGGAGCGTCCGTGGCCGAAAGCATGCAAGAGCTCCCTGAGGAACGGCGTGGCGTCGGTCGCGCGGATGCGGGCGCGGCAGCGACGGCGCCCCTTCTGCGGGACAGCCTTCAGGACCGGCGGCTCTACATGGGCCTGGCCTTGGAGGAGGCGCGCAAGGCGGCCGCCATCGGCGAGGTTCCCGTCGGGGCCGTGGTGGTGCACGAGCCCTACGACCGCGCCACGCGCAAGGCCGTGGGCGACCCGCAGGTGGTTTCCAGGGCGTACAACCTGCGCGAGACGATCAAGGACGCGTCGGCCCATGCCGAGCTGCTGGCCATGCGTGCGGCCATGGGGAAGCTGGACGCGTGGCGGCTTTCCGACTGCACGGTGTACGTCACGTTGGAGCCCTGCCTGATGTGTGCGGGGCTGATGCAGCAGGCGCGGGTCGCCGCCTGCGTGTTCGGCGCGTACGACCCGAAGGGTGGGGCGCTCGGGTCGCTTTACGACCTGCATGACGACGACAGGCTCAACCATTCGTTCGAGGTGGTTGGCGGCGTCATGGAAGACGAGTGCTCGCGCGTGCTGAAGGACTTCTTTGCCGAAAGGAGGGGCCGCCGATGAGCGATGCCCGAAACGACGTGGACATGCTGGCCGAGGCGCGCGAGGCGCAGTGGAGCGCGCTTTCCTTCATGGGCGAGGACGCGATAAAGCTGGTGGCGCCTGCCAAGGTGAACCTGTTCCTGGGGGTGGGGGAACGCAGGCCCGACGGCTACCACGAGGTGCTGAACGTCATGCATGCGCTGGCGTTGCACGACAACATATATATGTGCTGCCGCGATGTGGAAGGCGTGTGCCAGGAGACGTCCGCCTCTGGCGCATCCGCCGGGCCCGAGGGCAACCTTGCCGTGTCCATCGAGATGGTCGACAAGACCCAGATGCTTGCCGCGCCCGGGTCGCGGACGCCCATCGGGATCCCTGTGGAGGACAACCTCGTGTTCAAGGCCATAGACATGCTGGCCCGCGAGCTCGGCATCGGGCGGCGCCAGGAGGTAAGCGTCCGCATCGAGAAGCATGTTCCCATGCAGGCCGGCCTTGGGGGCGGCTCGGCGGATGCGGCTGCGGCCTTGGTCGGCATGGCGCACTTCTGGGGGCTGGCCGAAAGCGGCGGGACGCTCCACGAGGTCGCGTCGAGGCTTGGCGCCGACGTCGCGTTCTTCCTGGAAGGCGGATGCAGCCTGTTCACGGGGGTCGGAGAGGTGTTCGAGCGCAGGATCGAGCCTATGAAGGACGCGCTGGTGCTCGTGAGGCCGGACGTGGGCGTTTCTACCGCAGATTGCTATGCGGCCTTCGATGCCGACCCGGTTCCCGTTCCGGCCGAGCTGGCCGCCAAGGCCGAAGATGCAGATGCCGCCTCGGAGGTGCCGCTGTTCAACAACCTTGCCCCGGCGGCGTGCTCCATTGCTCCGCAGCTCGCAGAGGTTGCGGAATGGCTCGAGGCGGCGGGGTCGGACCGCGTGCTGCTGTCGGGCAGCGGGTCGGCCACCTACGCCATCGTAGGCTCCTATTCCGAGGCCGCACGGATAGCAGGGGAGGCGAATTCGCGAGGCTGGTGGGCCCGCGCCACGTCGTTCTCGTCGCTGCGTGCGCTGAAGGTCTGAGGAGAGGGCGCCCATGCTTCGACTCGTAGCCGGCCTTTCCCGAAGCCTTCCGCTTCTTGTCGCGCTGGTCGTCCTGGCGCTGGCCATCTATGCGTTCGTGTCCTGGCGACGCACGCCCACGCGCGCCAAGGAGGTCTTGCTGAAGGTGTTCTTCGTCCTGTGCAGCGCGATATCCGTGTTATTCGCGCTGGCGACGATCTATGCCGTGCTCGACGACAACACGCCCGTGCTGGAGCTTGCCGCCAGCTGCATGGTGGTGGGCGTGTTGGGGCTTGCCGTCACTTTGGTGTGCCGCCATGTCTTCAGGAAGCACCATCCGCATTACGCCTACGAGCCTACCGAGAAGGCGCGGCCCGTGACCAACAAGCCCGACACCCTCGACGCGTTGACTCGCATCCTGAACTACATCAATGATCATCGCCGCCGGTAGGGCGCGTGACGGGGGACGTTCGCTTTGGGTATACTTGAACACAGAATCGCCACAATTTCGAAAGAGGCATCATGGAGGGTTTCGATCTGATTACCACGGGCGCATGGTCCATCATCCCGCCCGTTCTCGCGCTTGTCATGGCATTGGTGACGAAGGAGGTCTACTCGTCGCTGACGGTTGGCGTGTTCGTCGGAATGCTGATCTACCAGTTCACGCTGAACGGCGCCGGGATCGACCAGGCCATAGACGCCCTTTGCATGGTTCCCCAGATGATGGCCGAACAGATAGCCGGAAACGGCGCGCTGCTGCTGTTCCTTGCGCTGTTGGGCGCGCTGACGGTGGTCATCGCCATCGCCGGCGGCTCACGCGCCTATGCCCGCTGGGTGGCCAAGCACATCAAGTCGGCCAGGGCGGCCACGGTGCTTACGGCTGTGCTTGGCATATTCATCTTCGTCGACGACTACTTCAACTGCCTGACTGTTGGCGCCGTCATGCGGCCCGTCACCGACCGCTTCCGCGTGAGCCATGAGAAGCTGGCCTGGATCATCGACTCCATGGCCGCGCCGATATGCATCATCGCACCGGTGTCGTCGTGGGCGGTCGCGGTGTCGGGCTACATGGGCGAGGACGGCTTCAACACGTTCGTCGCGTCCATCCCGTACAACTTCTACGCGCTGCTCACCATCTTCTTCGTGTTCTTCATGCTGGTCACCAAGATGGACTTCGGACCCATGCGCAAGGCCGAGATCCAGGCAGGTTCCGAAGACACCGACCT
>CAQLOA010000155.1:0-213 GCA_948829205.1 uncultured Eggerthellaceae bacterium | reverse complement strand
CATCCCCGGCGAGGGCACGAAGCTCGAGAAGGCGGCCACGTCCGGCGTCAAGGACGTGGCCAAGATCGACAAGAATCCGCCCGAGCTGGGAACGGTGGTCGCCGAGACCGCCGACGTCAAGACGCTGACGTCCGAGGAACTGGAGGACTACAAGGGCATCGCCATCAGCGACAAGGGGCGCGTGTACGACCTGGTCGTGCCCATCCTGTGTCT
>CAQLOA010000154.1 GCA_948829205.1 uncultured Eggerthellaceae bacterium | reverse complement strand
AACCGCCTCCGCGCACGAGCAGCACGACGTCGACGCCTGCGCCGGCGACCTTGTCGAGGCCTTCGATGATTCCGGAAGGCGCTCCCTGTCCTTCGACTCCGACGCCGGCGAAAACAACCTTGGCTAGCGGGTAGCGGCGCCTGAGGGTGCGCAGCACGTCGTAGACGGCAGCCCCCCTGGGCGACGTGACCAGACCTATGCGTTCGGGGAAGGTCGGAAGGGGCTTCTTACGTTCGGCCGACATCAAGCCTTCGGACTCGAGCCGCTTCGCAAGGTTGGCGACCTGCATCCTGAGCCTTCCCTCGCCTGCAAGCTCGAGAGAGAACGCATCGAAGTTCATACGGCCCTTCGCCGCATACAGCGTGAAACGCCCAGTGGCCTCCACCAGGCTTCCGACCTGCAGGTCGAACCCGCAGGATGCGTACCTGTTGTTCCAGATCATGCAGGGAAGCGACGCCTTCTCGTCCTTCAGCGTGAAGTAGACGGCCTTGTACCTGGGGTTGGCCGAGACCTCCGAGACCTCGCCGACGATGCGCACGGTTATGTCCTCGAGCTGGCTCTTGGCCAGCCCCAAGGCCGCAGACACGCTGAGGGCGTTGGAGCCTTCCGGCATCGCTAGTCCCTGGTTCTTCCCAGCAGCCAGACCAGCTGGAGTATGGACGTAAGCGCAGCCGCCAGATAGGTGAACGCGCATGCGCGCAACACGTCGAACGAGCCCTTCTGCTCGCTTTGCGGAAGCCCTATGCTTCCCATGTACGCCATCGCACGCCTTGAGGCGTTGAGTTCGACGGGGAGCGTGACCAGCTGGAAGAGCACGACGACGGCGTACATGATTATAGCCGCCCATACCAGCCCCAGCATGTTCATGAATATGCCGATCATCAGGAGGAATATCCAGAGGTTGGAGGCTGCGTTCGCCACGGGAACTATGGCGCTGCGCACCTTCATGGGGGTGTAGTCGGCTGCAAACTGGCACGCGTGCCCGACTTCGTGGCATGCCGTGGCGGTGGCGGTGATGCTGCGCCCGTTGTAGGCCTCGGGAGACAGCGTGACGGAGTTCGTGCGCGGGTCGAAGAAGTCCTGACCGGGGCCTCCGGGCCTTACCGCAACGTTGTTTATGCCGTAGTAGGAAAGCATCTGCTGGGCGCACTGCGCGCCCGTGAGCCCGTTCGATATGGGAACCCTTTCGTAGGTTTTCAGCTTGTGGTTCACGTACCACTGGGCGCCCAGCCCGATGGCGAGCGTGACCACTATAAGCATCAGATAGCTCATGTCATACATAGCGCCTTCACCTCTCTCGCGGCTAGTATAGCATACATTTGTTCGCTATATCAACGGGTCTCCGTGGAATCGACGACGACCAGCTCGTTGTCATTCAACCCCAGAAGAACCTCCCCGTCCAGAAGCCTTACCAAATCGTTGCCGACCATCTCCCTTCTCCAGCCCTTCATGAGGGGGCATTCGTCGAAATGCCCTCGGGCAAGAAGCGCCATGTCGCCGTGCGAACCAAGGGTCTGCATGGCTATCCCCGCCTCCTTCGACCTCGACCGCATGAGCGCCTGCATGAGGTCGAGCGAGAAGTCGACGTTCGGCTCGCACTGCACGGGCGCCTCCGGCTTCGGCCACGTGGACTCGTCCGAGGAGAAGGCCTTCCTCATGAGGGTTGCGACCTCGCGCGCATCGCGCGTCGACATGCCCTGCTTGACCCCCCGAACCATGAAGAGGTCGTCGATGCTGGTCGCCTCGCGCTTGCATGCCTCGACGATCTGCTCGTCGGAAAGAACCCATTTGCGCGGGATGTCGCGCTTTTGCGCCTCCAGCTCGCGCCATGCGGCCACCTCCCTGGCCGCAGCCATCTGCTTCCGGCTCAGCTGGTTTCCGCGCTTCAGGCGCTTGTACCTGGAGTAGGGGTCGACCTCGTAGTTCGACGGGTCGGTCATCTCGTCGAACTCGTCGTCGAGCCATCCAAGCCTCCCAAGCTGCTCCAGCCGTTCCACCATCACCTCGTGTAGCTGCGGCAGGTAGATGACGTCCTCTGCCGCGTAAGTCAGCTGCGAGGGCGCCAGCGGGCGCCTTGTCCAGTCGGTGAAGGAGTCGCTCTTCTTTATGTTGACCCCGAGGAAGGACGAAAGGAGCGACGCGAGCCCTGCCTGGTACGAATGGCCGAGCAGCGCTGCCGCCACCTGCACGTCGAACACGGGGGAAGGCATCGCCCCCACCTCGCGGTACAGGATCTCGATGTCCTGCGTGCCGGCGTGGAACAGCTTCAACACGTCCGGGCATTCGAGCAGAGGCGCCAGAACCCCGAGGTCATCGACAGCGAAGGGGTCGACGATGTAGGTTCCTGCCTCGGTGCACAGCTGCAGAAGGCACAGGTTCGGGTAGTACGTCTTCTCGCGGAGGAACTCAGTGTCGATGGCGACGTAGCGCGAGCTCGTCGCCTCGCGTGCGAAGCTTTCCAGCGATTCCTGGTCGTCTATGTATTCCATTGGTGTCACGTATCCGCTTCGTTGGTCTATAGTGTTCCCTATCATAGCAAGCGGAAGGCGATGCGTGAAACTATTGGTGGTGGACAACATGCTGTCCGGCCTCGGGGACGGGGCCGTGTTCGACTACGTGCGCACGTTCATGGAGGACGGCGACGAGGTTGTCATAAGGACCAGCGACGGCTCGACCGACGTCCGCGCCTACTTGCACGACGCCGAGGAGTTCGACGTCGTCGTCGCGTCGGGGGGCGACGGGACCATAGCGTCCATCGCCTACCTGCTCGCCGACACGGGCATACCGCTGCTTCCCTTCCCGGCCGGCACCGCCAACCTGTTGTCGCTGAACCTCGAGGCACCGTCGGAGATACATGCCCTCGTGTCCATGACGAGGAGCTTCCAGACGCTCGACTTCGACCTGGGCGAAATCGAGTTCTCCGACGGCAGCCGGCAAGGGTTCACCATCATGGCAGGGGCGGGATACGACGCCAAGATAATGGAGGACGCCGAGCCGGGGAAGAAGCTTCTGGGCCCGATGGCCTACTTCACGTCGGCCGTCGCCAACGCGCTTCCGCAGTTCGCCGAGTTCGAGCTGACCATAGACGGCAACGCCGTCCGAAGCTCGGGCGTCGGCGTCCTGGTCGTCAACTTCTCGAGGATGCAGTTCGACATATCGGTGGTGCACGAGAACAAGCCGCGCGACGGCAAGTTCGACATAGTGGTGCTTCGCACCAAGGACGCCTTCGGGCTGATCCCGGCCCTCTTCGCGGCCATCCTGGACCGTTCCGGCGACTTTCCAAACAGGGCTGGGGCCTTCGAGGTGTTCCGAGGAAGCGAGGTGACCGTCGTGTCCGACCCGCCTTTGGGGATCCAGTACGACGGCGAGGCCGTGGGCTTCCAGACGCCCTTCAGGGCCCGCCTGCTTCCCGAAGCCGCCCGTTACGTGGTCTCCGAGGAGTGCGTGAAAACCTACGCGTAAGGCCGTCGGGCGTTCGGCTTCCCTTCGGTCGCCCGGTCGCGAGAGGGGTCCGTGGCGAATTCGCGACAGCCGGATTCGGAAAAAGAAACAGGCCAGAGCGAACAACGCCCTGGCCTGCGGGTTCATGGTGGGCGGTACAAGATTTGAACTTGTGACCCCTACCGTGTCAAGGTAGTGCT
>CAQLOA010000153.1:2403-3703 GCA_948829205.1 uncultured Eggerthellaceae bacterium | reverse complement strand
GTATGGCGACATCCGCCAGATCGAGACGATGCCGTCTCCGGACATCACTCATCCTAACTGGGTCGCCAAGCCCAACCCTCCGAAGGAGCAGCTGATTCCGTACGATGCGGAGAAGGCCATCCAGCTTTCCAAGATCCGTACCGCAACGGACGACGTGTACTCGGACTACGAGAACCTGACCAACTTCGACAGCGACATCATGGCCATCAGCGAGCTTCGCATGAAGAACGCCACTGCGGCCGAAGTGATGGCTGCGACTTCGAGCGACCAGGGCTAGTTCTCGCGTTTTCGACGGGCGCGGTCGACGGCGGTTGCCGTGCCCGTCGATTCCGGTCGTATGCATGGAGGGAGAACAACCATGGAACTACAGCTTCAACACGCAGGCATATACTGCCGCGACATCGACGAGTCGATCTCTTTCTACGAAGACGTCTTCGGATGCAGGCTCCTGTTCAGGTCGGATGCCATGGAGGGCGACAAGCCGCTCAGGATGGCGTGGATAAGAGGATCGGGCGTCGTGATCGAATTGCTCGAATGCGAAGACAAGGCGACTTGCCAGGCGGCAGAGAAGGACCTGAACCACCTTGCGTTCCGCGTTGACGACATGGACGCCTTCGTGGCGTTTCTCGAAGAGCGTGGAATAGCCATCGAGGCCGGGCCGTTCGATCCGCCGTTGGAATTCGACCGCCCGCTTTCCGAGGAGGACGGCGACGTTTTCCTGAAGCCGGGCCCGAAGGGAACGCAGCTCCGCATCATGTTCTTCCGCGGCCCTGGTGGCGAGCGTTTCGAGGTCCTTCAGGACAACATCGCCGCGCTTTAGCATGCTTCGCCGCTGCCTGGAAGGGGTTCTGCCTGGCAGCGGCCTCCTAGCCATATGGTCGTCTGATTCCTAGCGACAAGGGGGAACCCGAATGAACAAGACAAGCAAATATCGCAACTACGCCTTGATTGCATTCGTTCTGCTGCTGTTCGGCACGGCGGTGGCTTCGACGCAGTTCAAGGTCCCCGTCATTATGACGGACATCATGACCCAGTTCGACATGGATGGGTCTAGCGCGTCGTGGCTCATGTCCATATTCACGCTGGTCGGCATCGTGTTGGCGATTCCCACCGGAGGACTTGCGAAGAAGTACGGCCCCAAGGCGTTGCTGCTTGCGGCCGCGGTCATACTCTTCCTTGGGTCGCTCGTGGGCGTCTTCGCCCAGAGCGGAACGATGCTGATCGTCTCGCGCGGCATCGAGGGCGTCGCCTTCATCCTCGTGACCATCTGCGGCCCACTGGCCGTTCAGAAATACGTCGC
>CAQLOA010000153.1:0-2393 GCA_948829205.1 uncultured Eggerthellaceae bacterium | reverse complement strand
GGCATATGGGCATTGTGGGTCTGCCTCGGGTCCGTCGTAGGCGGCGTCGTGACCCCGACGGTCCGCGACGTGTTCGGCTTCGTTGGCGTCTGGATGATATATGCCATATTCGCGGCCATCTTCGCGGTGCTCGTCGCAGTGGTGGTGAAGTTCAATGCTTCTGACGGCGCCGCTGCCGACGAGCATCCTGCCGAATCTTCCGAGAAGGTCAGCTACGCCGAGTTGTTCAAGCCCAACATCCTGCTGTACTTCGCCACATTCCTGATTTTCAACATGGTCTTGATGGCCATGCTCTCCTTCTCGCCCACATGGATGCAGGCTCAAGGCATCGACCCAACTCTGTCTGGCTTCATCAGCACGCTGCCGATGCTTCTCGCGGTCATATCGTCGCCGCTGTTCGGAAACATCTCCGACAGAACCGGCCGGTGCAAGCCGCTCTATATCATCGCAATGCTGTCCATGGGCCCCTGTGCCTTCCTGCTGCTGACGGGTTCCGGCGTTGCGCTGTGGGTCGGCGCCATTCTCATGGGCCTTCTCGGGCTCGGTGGCCCCGTCATCTGCCTGACGGCCTATCCCAAAGTCCTCGGGCGCCCCGAGCTCATGTCTGTAGGCATGGGCGTCCTTATGCTCATTCAGAGCCTTGGCCAGTTCCTGGGGACGTTCGTGTCCCCGATGCTCCTTGGCCCGGGCGGCGACCAGTGGATGATGCTCGGCGTAGTCATGTGCGTGATCGGCCTCGTCGGCACTGCCTGCTGTGCGCTCTGCAAGTTCAAGTAGTGCGCGACGATCGCCAGGCATGGCAGCAGGCAGGAAGCGGGGATCCGCCTTCGAGCGCGGATTCCCGCCGCTTGCTTTCCTGGCTTCGGCGGGCGGACTCCAGGCCCGCATGCCGGTCCATGCGTTCGAGGCAGGCTTGCATCTTGCCGGAGGGTGATGGTTTAGAATTGTTTCAACGGGCTGCAATGCAGCCGAACGATGTCATGTTGGTACGAAAATGGGAGGTGCTGTATGAATCGTGAGGAGTTCATGGCTCTTGAGTCTCCGAGGAAGGCCGAGGTTCTGAACGAATTGATCGACGAGGGCAAGAGTCAGAAGGAGGCCATGGCCGAGGTGGGCGTCACCATCAAGGACCTAATGGCAACGCAGGTCTTCTTCTCCAAGACCGAGGGCCGTTTTGCCGCTAACGCCGTCGGCGGGTTCTCGAACTTCCATTCCGACACCACTGCGGAGGCCGCCAAGTAGCAGCGTATCCGGTTTGGTTTTGCGTGCTTCGCTATGAAAGGCCTGCAGGCGTCGTGCCTGCAGGCCTTTTTTTCATGCAGGTCGAAAGAGGAGGAGTGACGCCAGTTCCGCTCTGGGGCCGTGCGTGCGTTGCGCGGATGTTCGGTCAGAAGGCGGATTCCCGGTGCGGGTGCGTGAAGTTGCCTTCCTTGGCCTCGTTCGGTTTCGCGTTCTCGCGCAGCTTCATCAGCCTTGCGACGAAGTCGGTCATCATCGCGGCCGACTTGTCGCACACGAACATGCGCTCGCGGCCGTGCGACACGGTCTCCCTGACGATGCCTGCACGCATCAGCTGCTGCATGGCCTCGTTTGTCGCCCCGTAGCTTTTGCGTATCGATTCGGCTGCATATCCGACCGTTATGCAAGGATTGGCGAGGATCAGGTCGAGCAGCCTGTCGATTGCCGAATTGGCCTGCACCTGCAGGCAGCGCGAGCGCCACGTGTCGTGTATCTGCTCGGCTGCGTTGATGAAGGAGTTCGCTATCGCCGCCGCGAGGAACGTGTTGCGCGCATTGTGCGAAGCCCAGAAGTCGCGGTATTCCCTGTACGATTCGAGCTTCGGGTCGTCGCGGGTAGAATCCAGTATTCGATTTCGGCGCTCGCGGTCGATCGACATGCCCCAGCATATGGGAACCACGTAACCGTTCGCGAAGAGCCCTCTCGTGAACATGGGCATGAACGCCAGCATGAGCCCAGTGCGGTCTACCATGGAGTCGAACGGGACGATCCGCTCGAACGCGTGGTGTATGACGGAGGCCTGGCCAAGGGGCGAGAACATGTCGTTGTTTATGAAGTCGCAAAGCTCGTTCACGGCCGAGGGGATCTCGTAGGGGGCCACTCCTCGGCCGTTGGGTAGCGGGATTTTGCGAAACCCCGAGTACCGTTCGTCGTCGGTGATGCCGCTTAGGAGGTATTCGTGGATGCGCATCACCGTTTCCATGTTCACCTTGAAGCCCGAGGTGGCGTTCTCCGATATCCAGTTCATGGTCTGCATGTAATGCAGCGCTTCGTTCACGACGGGCCTGTCGATGTCCGAGATCGAGATGCCCAGCGATCGGAAGACGTCGTTCTTGCGCATCTCGTCCGCCGGATGCTTCTTGCCCATCATGTCG
>CAQLOA010000152.1:3139-3718 GCA_948829205.1 uncultured Eggerthellaceae bacterium | reverse complement strand
GGTAGGCCACGTCGGGGCTGATCAGGGCGTGGGTGCCGATGGCGATGTCCACGGAGCCGTCCTCCATGGCCTGACGGGCCTCCTGGTACTCCATGCACAGCAGCGACAGGTGCACCTCGGGATGGTGGTGTGCCATGGCCTGCGCGAAGCGTGCCAGGAACGGTCGCGCAGCGTTGCGCAGGTAGCCCACGCGCACCAGCTTGTCGCCGTCGTCCGACACTGCCTGCACGCGCGTGCGTGCCAGCTCCCAGTCACGCAGAACGGTCTGAGCATCCTGCAGGAACACCTTCCCCGCCTCGGTCAGCGTCACGCCCTGTGCCGTGCGCTCCAACAGCACGGCACCCAGCGACTCCTCGAGCGCATGCAGGTGTCGGCTTATGACCGAGCGGCTGACGTAGAAGTGCTCGGCGGTGCGCCGGAAGCTGAGGCTTCCCGCAAGGTGTACGAATTCGCTTAGGTGATCGATGTTCACGCGCATGCCCCCGACGACGCATACTGGTTGCAGTTCGAGACAATCATAAACCACCCGACCTGCAAACAAAAAAGCCCCGCCGAAGCGGGGCCTCCCTAGATTATGGA
>CAQLOA010000152.1:0-3129 GCA_948829205.1 uncultured Eggerthellaceae bacterium | reverse complement strand
GGAGCCGTGCGCCCTATTTCGCAGTTGCCGCCACGCCCGTGGCTGCCGGAGCGCTCTTCTGCTGGGCCTGCTTCTCGGCCTGCTCCTTCTTTGCCTGGTGCTTGATCTGGAAGTTGAGGAGCAGCGCGCCTCCGACCATCAGGACCAGCATGGCGATGAGTACGGCGAGGTTCATATCCATGGCAATACCTCCTAGTTCGACTATCCCTATGCTTGGAAGTCTAAGGGCATCCGGCGTCCGCAAGAGGTGCATAATATGCACATGCGTTGCACATTCCGCACCCCTCCCGCAGACGCCCCTTCCCGGCCATTGCCGGCACGGGCGGCGTATGTCGTGCGGGAGCACGCCGTCCTTGCCGCGTCCATGGCGCTTGCCGCCGCCACGATGGTCGCGGTTCCTCCTGATGCGCAATACCTGGGATACATCGACTGGAGAACGCTAGGGTGCCTGTTCAGCGTCTTGGCGGTGGCGAACGCCTTCCGCTACATCGGAGCCTTCGACCGGGCGGCGCGGATGGCCATAGACCGCTTCGACTCGCCCAGGTCCATCTCGTTGGCCTTGGTCGCCGCCACGGCCGTCCTGTCGATGGTGGCCACGAACGACCTGGCGCTCGTCGTGATGCTTCCTCTGTCGGCCGCAACGCTCGTAAAGGCCGGATGCCCGGACCTGCTTCCCGCAACCTTCGCCATGCAGAGCATCGCGGCGAACCTGTGCGGGATGATAATGCCCTTCGGCAACCCGCAGAACCTCTACCTGTATTCCTTCTATTCGATCGGACTGTTCGAGTTCCTGCGCACCATGGGGCCGCCCTTCGCTGCGTCGGCGGCGCTCGTAGCGCTCGCTTCGTGGGCTCTGACGACGAAGGCCCCGGCAGGAAAGGTCGAACCGGAGGGGGGAATAAGGATGCCCATCGACAGGCGCCGCTTCGCCGCCTACGTCATCCTCATTGCCGTCGCCATGCTTGCGGTATTCAGGCTGGTGCACGTGGGTGTCGCCGTCGTTGTCGTGACGGGAGTGCTTGCCTTGACCGACCGAAGGGCGCTCAAGGCGGTGGACTACTCGCTGCTGCTGACGTTCGTGTGCTTCTTCGTCTTCGCCGGGAACCTGTCGCGCGTGCCTGCTTTAAGCGACTTCGCCACCAGCGTCATGACAAGCGACGGCGTCTTTGCGGCCGCGGGGCTGAGTCAGTTCATAAGCAACGTGCCCGCCGCCGTGCTTCTGTCGCACTTCACTGCGGATTGGCAGGCGCTTCTCGTCGGCACGAACATCGGAGGCGTAGGCACGGTCGTGGGGTCTCTTGCAAGTCTCATAACCATCAGGCACTTCGCAACCATTCGCAAGGTGTTCCCAGGGCTTCGCAACGATCGAGCGCTTGACGTCGGCCGCTTCTTTGGCCTGTTCGCCGCGACGAACCTTGCCTTCTTCGCCGTGCTGCTTCCCCTTTGCGTGCTTTACTTGTAGGGGAAGCCTTGCTGGGGAAAGCGCCAGGCCATAGGCTTACGCAAGAGTGAAAGGAATGAAGGCATGACGTTCGAACCTGCGCGGACGACGCTTCTGATGATCGACATGCAGATGGGGTTCATCGACCCGGAAAGCGGTCTATGCATCGCCGGCGCCAGCGCATCGATTCCCGCATGCGAGGCGGCGCTGCGCACGGCGCGCTCGCAGGACGTGCCCGTCTTGCACGTGAGAAGAAGGTACGCCGCGGACGGCAGCGACGTAGAGCCCGTCCGCCTGAAGGCATGGGAGGAGGGCGGAAGACCGCTTTCGCCAGCATGGCCTGAAAGCCTTGACCCGCCGCATGGGCTCGAACCGCTGGCTGGCGAGGCCATTCTGGAGAAGCCGCGGTTCTCAGCGTTCTTCGGGACCGACCTTCACGCGCGGCTGGAATCCCTCGGGGTCCGTTCGCTGGTGCTGATAGGAACGACCACTCCGAACTGCATAAGGTCCACCTGCTACGACGCGCTGTCGCTGGGCTACGACGTGGCGGTCGTGTCCGACGCGACGTCGTCGCGCACCCCCGAGGTCCAGAAGGCCAACCTGGACGACATGGGGTTCATCGGCGCGACAGTGTGCACCGCTTCCGAGCTGCAGGGGTTGCTATGCCAGGAATAGGACGCCGTTCCCGACAGCGCCTTACCCTTCGAAGGTGTCGCGGTCGGGAGCGAACGACCGCATGGCCACGACGGCGCCTATGAGCCCGGGAAGCAGCGTACAGCTCAAGCCCTGCAGACTATCGGGTGGCGGATCACCGTCTTCATCTTCGCGGGGTCGGTGCGCCGCGGGTCGGAAAGGTAGATCTCGTGGTGATGGCGGCCAGCCTCGGTCGATGAAACGTCCAGCTCGCAGCCTTCGGCGGCGACGAATTCGTCAAGTGCCTGGATGGTCGCCGGCTCGTCGTCGTAGGGCCCCACGTGCATGACCTGGGCGCAAAGCCCCTCGTCCACGTCCAGCAGCCTGACCTTTCCCGCATCGACCCCCTTCTTCGCCACGGCCTCGCCCTTCGCCCATTCCAGCACCTCGGGCGTCACGAAGTCAGGCAACCTTATGGCGGAGACCCACTGGAACATGTCCTTGCGCGAGAAGTCGATGCCTTCCCTTCCCTCCTGCCACCAGAAGCCTTCGAGCGGAGGCACCACGAAGTCGAAGTAGCCGTCGATCCGATGGTCGCCCATCCTCGACATCTTTATCGTGTAGGCCACCGCGTACAGGATGCCGATGGATTCCTTGTAGGAGCCGCCCTCCAAGTTGGGGTCGCCGCTGCCCCGCACCGCCACGTACTTCATGGGAGGCACCTCGACGATGGAGGGCTTCCGCTTGGGCATGTAGAGCGCCTTCTGCTCCTTCTTGAAGTTGTAGGCCATGCATGGCTCCTTCCTCGAATGCGCATCGCTGGCGCGTCCGTTGAAAGGATAGCATCGACCTCGCATGAAAACGCCCGGCCTGGCCTCCCGTTGCCCGCAAGCAACGCAATGTTGCATAAGACGACCGTTGGAACACGGGGGCACCGACCGGTCCTCGCCTCACCCGGCCATCGACTCGTAGGCGTCGCCCGTGCCGTCAATCACCATGTTCTGGAAGCGCTCGGACATGAACGCGTTGCTGAAGTTCTCGTCGACCCATTCCTC
>CAQLOA010000151.1 GCA_948829205.1 uncultured Eggerthellaceae bacterium | reverse complement strand
CCATAGGGTCGTACGGCGTCGCGCCGTACAAGTCCGTCATGCACTGCGGATTCACAGTGGACGAGCAGGGGCGCAAGATGTCCAAGTCCCTCGGCAACGGCATCGACCCTGCCGAGATATGCGACAAGTTCGGGGCGGACGTGCTGCGCCTTTGGGTGTCCAGCGTCGACTACTCGCAGGACGTGAGCATATCCGAGGGCATCCTGAAGCAGGTTTCCGACGCCTACAGGCGCATCCGCAACACGTTCCGGTTCCTGCTGGGCAACCTGGACGACTTCGACGTCGCGACCGATGCCACCGCCTCGTGGGACGAGCTGGAGCCCGTGGACCGATACATGCTGGCCAAGACGGCCGTTCTTCTGGACGACGTGGAAGAGTCCTGGGACGCCTTCAGGTTCAACGGGGTGTACCGCGCCGTCTACGACTTCGTGAACGACCTGTCGTCGGTGTACATGGACGTCACCAAGGACAGGCTCTACTCCGAGGCGGCGGATTCGACCCGCAGGCGCGCCGTGCAGACGGTACTTATGAACATACTGGAGGTGCTCGTCCGCATACTGGCGCCCATCCTGTCGTTCACGTGCGACGAGGTCTGGGAGTTCTACCCGCCCGCGGCCAAGAACGCGGCCGGGCGCCCCGACAGCGTCCAGCTAGCAGGCTGGCCGAAGGCCTCCGACTTCTCCCCGGCCTTCACGGACGAGCAGGCGGAGAAGGCCATCCAGGACTTCTCTCCGGCCATCCAGGCAAGGGATGCCGTCACGAAGGCGCTCGAGGAGGCCAGGAACTCGAAGGCCATCAACAAGAGCCAGGAGGCGGCGATCGAGCTTTCCGCGCCCGCCGAGGACATGGCGGCGCTTCTGGCCATCGGATGCGAGGCCTTGGCTGACCTGTTCATAGTCTCGGACGTGTCGCTTTCCGAGGGCGAAGGCTACGGGGCGAAGGTGTCGCCGGCTCCAGGCGGGAAGTGCGAACGCTGCTGGAACTACCGCGAGCTCGGCACTGTCGCCGGCCATCCGGACGTGTGCGAGAGGTGCGCAGAGGTGCTGGATGGCGCCTCGCGCTAGCAAAGGCTCCCACGCCAGGCGCCGCAACGCCGCCATCTTCGCGTCCATAGTCGCGGCATGGCTGCTCGCCGACCAGGCCACGAAGGCGTTCTGCGAATCGTTCGGGGTGGGCACCGTGATAGCGGGCCCGTTCTTCGGCGTGTTCGACCTCGTCCTCGTCCACAACACGGGCGCAGCCTGGGGCATGTTCGGCGATATGACGCTGGTGCTGGCGGTTCTTTCCTTGGTCGTGTGCGCAGCAGCCGTGCTCTACCTGTTCCTGTTCGTCCCAGACTCGTCGGCCTTGTGCGCCGTGGGACTCTCGCTCGTCGTCGCGGGAGGGCTGGGCAACGCGATGGACAGGTTCGTCAACATGTACGTGATCGACTTCATAAGGCCCGTGTTCGTCGACTTCCCCGTGTTCAACATCGCCGACATCGGGGTCACATGCGGCTGCGTGCTCTTCGTCGCCGCGCTCTTCATCGACTGGCGCAGGAACGGCGAGGCCGACTGACCGTGGGCAGGAGCGTATGCAACGTCGCGGGGCGCGAGCATGCGGGGATGCGGGTCGATGCGTTCTGTGCCGAGCTGTCGCTGTATCCCAGCCGCTCTTCTGCGGCGAAGGCGGCAGGGGAGGGAAAGGTGCTCGTCAACGGGGATGCGGCCCAGAAGAGCCGCACGCTCTCGATCGGGGACGTCGTCGTATGCGAGCTGCCCGACGGCGTGACCGAGACGTCGCTCAGAGGCGAGCCCATACCGCTTGACGTGAGGTACGAGGACGACGACATCGTCGTGATATCCAAGCAGCCTGGCCTCATATGCCACCCTGCCAACGAACACAGGGACGGCACCTTGGTGAACGCGCTCATCCACCGCTACGGGGCATCGGGGCTTTGCGACGTTCAGGGTGAGTCGGACAGGCTGGGGATAGTCCACAGGCTCGACGGCGACACCAGCGGGCTGATGCTCGCCGCCAGAACCAACGTCGCCGGACGTCTGCTGATGGAGGCGATAGCGCGCAAGGACGTGGACAGGCGCTACCTGGCGCTCGTCCACGGAATCGTCGCGCCCGATACCGGGCTCGTCGACGCGCCCATCGAAAGGTGTCCGTCCGACCGCACGCGCATGTCCGTCGGCGACGGGCCTTCGTCCAGGGATGCTATGACGACCTTCGCCGTGCTCGACCGCTTCGAGGGCGACGGCGCCTCCGACGGGTACACGCTGCTGGAGTGCAAGCTGTACACGGGACGCACGCACCAGATACGCGTGCACATGCAGTACATCAAGCATCCCGTCGTCGGGGACGCGACCTACAACGCGCACGGCCCGAAGGACGCGCGCTCGCAGCTGGGGCTGTCCAGGCAGTTCCTCCATTCGTACAAGCTCGAGTTCGCACACCCCGTCACGGACGAGGAGATGTCGTTCACGGACGGGCTTCCCGACGACCTTGCACGAGCCCTGGAGTCCATATCGGACAGGAAGGTGTGACCGACATGCCAAGGAAGATACTGCTGGGGGTAAGCGGATGCATCGCGGCCTACAAGGCATGCGAGATGCTGCGCGAGATGCAGAGACGCGGCTGCGACGTGGAGGTCGTGATGACCGCGAACGCGACGCGCTTCGTCTCCCCGCATACGTTTTCGGCCCTTTCGGGAAGGCCCGCGCTCGTCGACAACTTCGCAGACGGGGCCGATCCCATCCCGCACATAAGGATGGCCGAGGAGTGTGACGCTTTCCTCGTCGCCCCGTGCACTGCAAACGTTGCCGCGAAGATCGCCGCGGGCATAGCCGACGACCTTCTGACCACGTGCGCGCTAGCGGCCCACGACAGGCTGCTCGTCGCGCCGGCCATGAACGTCCACATGTACGAATCCCCCGCGACCCGGCAGAACCTCGACGCGCTCAGGGCGCGCGGCGTGAGGGTGATCGAGCCCGGAAGCGGTTACCTTGCCTGCGGCGACACGGGGAAGGGGCGCCTTGCCGACGTCTCCGACATCGTTTCCGCAGCGCTCGACCCTGCAGTGGAAGCACCCCTCGAACGGCTCCCGCTTGCAGGCCGCAAGGTGATGGTCACCGCAGGCCCCACCGTGGAATGGCTTGACCCGGTGCGCTACGTCTCCAACCCCTCGAGCGGGAAGATGGGGTTCGCCGTGGCCAAGGCCGCGCGCGACGCAGGCGCCGACGTGACGCTTGTGAGCGGGCCCGTCTCGCTCGACGACCCGGACGGCGTGAAGGTGGTGCGCGTCAACACCGCGAGCGAGATGCTGGAGGCGTGCGAGGAGCACTTCGACGGATGCGACATCGCCGTGTTCGCGGCGGCCGTGTCCGACTACAGGCCGCGCATGCGGTCCGAAAGGAAGCTCAAGAAGGGCGTCGACGGGGAATCGCTCGCCTGCATCGAGATGGTCGAAAACCCCGACATACTCGCCACCCTCGCATCCCGCAAGGCCCCGGGGCAGTTCGTCGTAGGCTTCGCGGCCGAGACCGACCACGTCGTGGAGCACGCGAGAGAGAAGCTGCAATCGAAGGGCGCCGACATGGTGGTGGCGAACCAGGTAGGGGAGCACAAGGGCTTCCGCGAGGACGGCAATGCGGCGTTCCTCGTGTCTGACCGCGGGTCGTTGGAGCTTCCGTACATGCCAAAGGACGAGCTTGCGGCCAAGATCCTGGAAGTGGCTTGCGACAATTTCAAGGTGTGCTAATATGTTC
>CAQLOA010000150.1 GCA_948829205.1 uncultured Eggerthellaceae bacterium | reverse complement strand
CCTGATGCCGTTCAACGACGAGTCGCTTGCCAGACACATAGCCGCCATGCAGGTGCCGGTAGTGACGGGAATCGGCCACGAGCCCGACACATCGATCGCCGACCTGGTGGCCGACTTCAGGGCCTCGACCCCCACGGCGGCGGCCGAATCCGTCGCTCCGTCCGCATCGGACGTGTCCGCATCGCTCCAAGACGGGTCCAGGCGCATGCACCAGACGGTCTCCGGAAGGCTGGCAAGTACCGGAAGGATGCTCGACCGCTATGCGCTTCTTCCCCTGTTCCAGGAACCCATGAGGCTCTTCCAGGACGAGGCTCAGAGCCTCGACGGGCTAACGCAGCGCCTGACCGAGGCCATCCCTGCAGAACTAAGGCAGAGAAGGGAGGCCCTCGAAGGCACCCGCATGGCGCTTCGGCTTGGCCTCGGAGGGCTGACGCCTCCGCTGCGCGGCCGACTGTCCCAGGCAACGGCGCAGCTGAAAGGATGCGGACGCTCGCTCGCCGAGCCTTTCAAGAGAGGCATTGCCGCGCAGACCGCAACGCTGCAGGCCCTGTCGCCGCTCGCAGTGCTCTCCCGAGGCTACTCGATAGCGCGTGACGGCGAGGGAGGGGTGGTGAAAACGGTGCAGCAGGTGGAAGCAGGCGACCCTCTGTCCGTCCAGGTGTCGGATGGGATCGTCGAATGCAAGGTTGAAGGAACGATGATGCAGTCGTTGGCATTGGAGGACTTGAATGACTGAGAAGGAAGCAAACACGAAGGCCGAGGGCCTCGATAACCTGACCTTCCGCGAGGGAATGGCCCAGCTGGACGACATCGTCCGCACGCTGGAATCCGGTTCGCTAGAGCTTGAGGAAAGCCTCGAGAAGTATGCGATCGGCGTGCAGCTTCTCGCCGAGCTTCAAAGACGTCTCGCGGACGCCGAGCAGAAGGTGGAAGTGCTCATGGGAGAGCTCGAAGCCGCCCCTGACGACTCCGTGCGCGACAGCACCCTCCAGAAGGCTTAAGGGCAGCGTCTCCCGCCGCGTGCGAGGAGGTTACGCTTCGACGCGTCGTCGCCTCGAACCAACTCGCGCGGCGGAGCAATTCATTCCGTAGCCTAAAGCGACGGGTTGCCGTCGTTCATCTGCGCGCCTCCCAGCACGTGGACGTGCACGTGGTGCACCGTCTGACAGGCGTCGTCGTTGGTGTTTATCACCACCCTGAAGCCGCTTTCGGCGACGCCCTTCAATCTTGCGACCTCTCCGACCGCCTGCATCAGATGCGCCATCTCGTCGTCAGGGATCCCGTCGGCGATGTTCCTGTAATGGTTCCTGGGCACTATCAACGTGTGCACCGGCATCATGGGATTCAGGTCCTCGAAGGCGTAGACGTGTTCGTTCTCGAACACCTTCGTCGAGGGGATCTCGCCCTCCACTATCTTGCAGAAGATGCATTCCGGGTCGTGCATCGCGGGCTCCTTTCGCAGGGTGGCGTGCCATGCCTCAAGTATAAACCAGGCCGCATCCACGGCATGCCGCACGCCTCGACGGGTGCGCCGTCGAAGTTTCGCCGAAGCAGTTCCGCTTATCGAAAACAGGGCATCCACGCTGCATATTCCAACGCGAGCGAATAAAATACCTAGATGAAAACAGCCTGAACGCCGAAGTAGGGGTTTGCGATGAACATCTTGGTTCTTAACGCCGGATCCTCGTCTTTGAAGTACCAGCTCATCAACATAGAGACGCAGTCCGTGCTCGCCAAAGGCATCTGCGAGCGCGTGGGATCTACCGATTCTTTCCACAAGCACGGCATCGACGAGAACGAGGTCGTGATCGACACCCCGATGCACGACCACACCGAGGCCATGAAGGTTGTGCTCGAAACGCTCATGTCGGGGCCCCACGCCGCAATCTCATCAATGGACGAGATCGACGCCATCGGGCACAGGATAGTGCAGGGTGGCAAGTACTTCGATAAATCCGTGCTGATCAACGAGGACGTCATAGCCAAGATCGACGAGTTGGCAGAGCTTGCCCCGCTGCACAACAAGGCGGCGATCATGGGAATCGACGCCTGCATCAAGTACATGCCCGACAAGCCGATGGTCGCCGTCTTCGACTCGGCGTACTTCCAGACGCTTCCGCCCAAGGCCTACATGTACGGCATTCCGTACGAATACTACGAGAAGTACGACATCCGCAAGTACGGGGCGCATGGGACGTCCCATCGCTACATCGCCGAGCGGGCGGCCGACTTCATCGACGAGCCCCTGGAAGACTTGAAGATAATAACGTGCCACCTGGGCAATGGCTGCTCCATGTCGGCCATAGACCACGGCGTCGCGGTCGACACGTCGATGGGGCTTACGCCGTTGGACGGCCTCATAATGGGCACGCGCTGCGGCTCCATCGACCCTGCCATAGTCACGTTCATCATGGAGCACGAAGACCTCACGCCCCAGGAGATGAACGACGTCCTCAACAAGAAGTCCGGGCTTCTGGGAGTGTCGGGCGTGTCGAACGACGTGCGCGACCTGCGCAAGGCGTCCGAGGAAGGCGACGAGCGTGCGCAGCTGGCCTACGAGATGTACTCCAACTCGGTCAAGAAGCACATAGGGCAGTACATAGCCGTCATGGGCGGCGTCGACGCAATCGTGCTCACGGCGGGCGTGGGGGAGAACTGCGACAAGATGCGGCGCATGATATTCGCAGGCCTCCAGCCGCTCGGCATCGAGCTCGACTTCGAGAGGAACAAGGAGCGCGGGGGAGAGCGCGAGATATCCACCGACGATTCGACGGTGCAGATCCTCGTGATACCCACCGACGAGGAGTACATGATAGCCCGCGACACGTTCGAGATAGTCCAGGAGACGCTTCAGGAGGAGATGGACGAGGCAATGCTCGTCCTCGGATAAGGAGTCGGCGAATGACATCGTTCATCGAAGGGATGAAGGCAACCGCCAGGAAGCACAAGCAGACGATCGTCCTCCCCGAAGGGTCGGACCCTCGCACCCTCGAGGCTGCCGAGCAGATACTGTCGGAGCAGATTGCCGACCTGGTCGTGCTGGGCAACGAGGAAGCCATGGCAGCCAGCGGAAGGAACCTCGAAGGCGCGCGCCTCGTCGACCCGTCCAAGTCCGACCTGCTCGACGAGTTCGCCGCATCCCTGCACGAGATGAGGAAGTCGAAGGGCCTCACCTTGGAAGAGGCCAGGTCGATGGTCGAGGACGAGCTGTACTTCGGCGTCATGCTTGTGAAGAGCGGACGCGCCGACGGCATGGTGGCCGGAGCATGCCATTCCACAGGCGACGTCCTTAGGCCTTCGCTGCAGATACTCAAGACGGCCCCGGGCGCAGCGCTCGTCAGCTCGTTCTTCGTTATGGTCGTGCCCGACTGCGAGTTCGGCGACCAGGGCACGTTCGTCTTCGCCGACTGCGGGCTGAACGTCCAGACCGACCCGGAAAGCCTCGCCAACATAGCCGTGAGCTCGGCGCGGTCGTGGACGTCCCTCATCGGCAGCCAGCCCAAGGTGGCCCTGCTGTCGCATTCCTCGTACGGGTCTGCGCGCAACGACGACGCAAGCAAGGTGGTCGAAGCGACGAGGATAGCCAAGCAGCTGGCCCCCGACGTCGCAATTGACGGCGAGCTGCAGCTCGATGCGGCCCTCTGCCCCGAAGTCGCGGCCGCAAAGTGCCCCGGATCGCCTGTCGCAGGGTCCGCCAACGTGCTGATCTTCCCCGACCTCGACTCGGGAAACATCGGATACAAGCTCGTCCAGCGCCTGGCCAAGGCCGAGGCCTACGGA
>CAQLOA010000149.1:2151-3863 GCA_948829205.1 uncultured Eggerthellaceae bacterium | reverse complement strand
CGCTTGAGAGGATCAACAAGAAGGACAGCGTGTTCGACGAAGAGAAGCTCAACTGGATGAATGGCGTCTATATCCGCTCGCTCGATGAGGATGCCTGGCTCGTCCGTGCAACGCCTTGGCTTGCCGAGGCTCATGCGCGTGCTCTTGAGGCTCCTCTTGGTGCGACGATCTGCCCTGCTCCAAGTGAAGATGAGGTTGCGCATCGCCTTTGTGGGGAAGGGGTCGATGAGGAGGAGTGGCAAGGGTTGCTTGCCCACGTCTCAGATGAGGCCGACTGGTATCGGTGCGTCTACCCGCTCATCATCGAGCGTCTTGTTCGCTTTGACGAGATTCCTGATAAGCTTGCATATCTTTTCTGGAAGGGCAATGTCGTGCTTGATGAGAAGTCGGTCAACAAGGTCCTGAAGAAGGAGGGGGCGCGTGCTGATGAGGCTCTTGCGATCTGCCGCGAGGTCCTCTCCGACCCGAAGATCGCATGGGAGTGCGAAGCGCTCCAGGAGGAATGCCGAGCGCGCGGGGATGCGGCCGAGATCAAGCCGCGCAACCTCTTCCAGCCGCTGCGCGTTGCCGTGTGCGGGAACATGGTGTCGCCGCCCCTGTTCGAATCCATCGTCATGATGAGGCGCGAGGACGTGCTTGCGCGCATCGACTCCGTCTTCGAGCTCGCGCTCGCGGAATAGGAGGGGCCATGGCTGCAGCCGACGGAGGGGCGCCTGCGCCCCGCCTTCCCGAGAACCCGACGCCCGAGCAGCTCGATGGGTTCTTCAAGGACGACACGTTCGCCTACCAGCAGGCCGGATGCCGCGTGGTCGAGGCATGGCGCGGACACGGGGTGGCCGAGATGGAGATAAGCCCCGAGAAGCACCTGAACGCACAAGGCCGCGTCATGGGAGGGGCCGTGTTCACCTTGGCCGACTACGCGTTCGCGGCGGCCAGCCTGTGCGGAGAGGCCAGCTCGGTGTCGCTGACGAGCACCATCGAGTTCATGAGCTCGCCCAAAGGCAACAAGCTGATTGCAACCTGCGACGTGGACCGCACGGGGCGCAAGGTGGGCTTCTACACTATCGACGTGGCCGACGACCTCGGCGGGAAGGTCGCCAGGGTCGTGACCACGTGCTACCGTCCGGCCTGACGGAAGGAGAGGCGTGGCAACCAACGCTGACTACACCAACGAGTATTTCGACATAATCGACGAGCTGGACGGCGCCGTGGACGACAGGCGCCGCGCGTTCGACTACATGAAGGACTCGACGGCCATCGTCCATCACGAGGTCGTGGCGTGCTCGTTCGTCCCCAGGCTGTTCGGCCAGAGGACGTACGACCTGATGAAGCGTGCGTCCGAGACGACGCACGGCATCCTGTGCAAGGTCATGCAGCACTACATCGACGACGAGGGGTATAGAAGGCTGTTCGACTTCGACGAGCGCCTCGAGCGGCTCATCCTGCTTCCGCGGGGCTACGACAGCATGCTTCCGTTCGCCCGCATAGACACCTTCATAAACGAGGACACGCTCGAGCTGAAGTTCTGCGAGTTCAACGGCGACGGGTCGGCGGGCATGAACGAGAACCGCGAGATAACCAACTCGATCGCAGGGTCGCAGACCCTGGGGGCGTTCCGCGAACGCCACGACGTGCTCGGCTGCGATCTCTTCGAGCCGTGGGTGGACGACTTCATCGCAATCTACGACACCTACAGGCACAAGGTCGACAAG
>CAQLOA010000149.1:0-2141 GCA_948829205.1 uncultured Eggerthellaceae bacterium | reverse complement strand
ATATGCGACTACCTGGAGAACGGCGTGGTGGACGAGTTCCACGTGTTTGCGGCCCTCTTCGAGAAGAGGGGCATACCATGCCACGTGTGCGACGTGCGCGACCTGCGCTTCGACGGGCAGGTCCTGACCGATTCGGACGGCCACCGCATCGACGCCATCTGGCGCAGGTGCGTGACCAACGACGTGCTCGAGTTCTGGGACGACTCGCAGGACCTCATAGCCGCCGTCGAGGCCGAGAAGGTCGCGCTGATCGGAAGCTTCGCCGGCCACATCGTGCACGACAAGCAGATATTCGACGTGCTGACCAGGGACGAGACGCTGCAGTTCCTCGAGGCCGAGGAGGTAGCCTTCCTGGAACAGGCCCTTCCGCAGACCGACTTCCTCGACAACCGCTTCGTCAACCTGGGGCAGATAAAGGCGAACAAGGACGAATGGATAATCAAGCCCTCCGACCATTACGGAGCCGACAACGTCTACGCCGGCTGCGAGGTCACGCAGAAGGAGTGGGAGCGCCTGGTCGACGAGTTCGCCGACGACGGCGCCGGGTATCCGTTCATCGTGCAGCGCTACGTGCGCCCGTTCAAGACGAAGACGCTTCCCCCGGACGGCGGAATCGACGGCGTTCCCGACGGCGCGGTGAGATGGGACCCCGAGCTGTACAACAACCTCAACGGGCTGTACCTCTACAACGGAAGGTTCCAGGGCGTCTTCAGCCGGCTTGGGCCGCATCCGGTGATCAGCAAGCAGAACGACGGCATGACCGCGGCCACGCTGTGGGTGGATGCCGACGTGCAGTGCGGGTCGAAGCTCCCGTGACGGCCAAGGGAAGGGGAGGCCAGCAGGCCATCGTGGCGGTGCTTGGGGCGCTGTTCCTTGCGGTCACCTACCTGGGCATAGGTTACGCGTGCTGTGCAGGGGTCCCGTTCGTCGCCGAGAAGGCGGCATACGCGACCATCGACGACGCGGGTTCGCCCTTCGACAAGGAACAGCTGGTGGAAGGCGCGCTTGCAACGCGCGACTACTCGTTCGGTCCGCACGACCTCGGCGCGTACGAGGAAGTGCTGCGGAACATGAACGAGCAGGCGCACACCCCTTATGCCGACGCTCCCGACATACTGGACGTGCCCGTGCAGTACTCCGTCGATGCCGAGCAAATCTCGCATCTTGACGACGTAAACGCGGTGGCATCCAGGCTTCTGATGCCCGTGATGGGGTGTGCCGCCATCGCCGCCTTCCTGCTCTTTGCCGGCTTCAGGATGTTCGGCGCAAGGACGGTGTCGAGGATGCTCGTGGCCGCCGGCGTCATCGTCGTGGCCCTGCTTCTGGTGATTGGCGTATGGGCGCTCGCCGGCTTCGACGGCTTCTTCTCGGCCTTTCACTCCGTGCTGTTCTCGGAAGGCACGTGGACCTTCCCCTCCGACTCGCTGCTCATAACCATGCTGCCCGAGCCATTCTGGGCCGGGATGGGGGCCGTATGGCTTTCGACGTCGCTGCTCGTGTCGGTCCTGTCCGGCGCGCTCGGCCTGGTGCTGCGCCGTCGTACTTGCAAATAGCGCCGGTTCGGCTAAGATAGATAGCTGCTGTTTTCATTCATTGCACGTAAAGGAGCATTACTTCATGGTTAAGATTCGCCTTGCCCGCCACGGCGCGAAGAAGCGTCCGTACTATCGCGTGGTCGTCTCCGATTCCCGTTGCCCCCGCGACGGCAAGTTCATCGACGAGGTCGGCCGCTACAACCCGCTGTCTAACCCCAAGCTGGTCCAGTTCGACGACGAGAAGATGCAGAAGTGGATCGGCGACGGCGCCCAGATGTCCGACACCGTGGCTCGCCTGTACGAGCAGTCCAAGGCGGAAGCGTAAGCCATGTCTGTTCCTGCCGAAGAGCTGAGAGTCCTTGTCGAAGAGGTGGTCCGTCCGCTCATCGACTCGCCTGACGAGCTCGAGGTCGCGTCCTCCGAGGAAGGAAGCGACGTTCTCATCGAGATATCCGTCAACCCCGACGACGCCGGAAAGGTGATCGGAAGGCAGGGACGGGTGATCAAGTCGATACGCACCCTCGCGCGCGCCGCTGCGACGCGCAAGGGGCTGAACGTCGACGTCGAGCTGCTTGACGACTAGCGCCGACGTGCGTGAATACATAG
>CAQLOA010000148.1 GCA_948829205.1 uncultured Eggerthellaceae bacterium | reverse complement strand
GCCCACTATGGCCTCCACGTGCTTGCGGCTGGCTATCTCGGGAACCACGCCGCCGAAGCGGGCATGGAAGTCCACCTGCGAGGCGACCACGTCGGACAGGATGCGCCCGGCCCCGTCCACCACCGAGGCCGCCGTCTCGTCGCAGGACGACTCGATGGCCAGGATCAGCGGGTGCGCGACCTCGCCTGCCGCAGGCGTGTCTTCCGCGCCGTTGCAGCTGGTCAGCAGCCCGTCGCCGCGGCCCTTCAGCGGAAGGTCGGCCGCCATCACGTTCGCGTCCTCGCCATCGGAATAGTAGCCCGGGCGCAGCCCCTGGCTTTCCAGGCCCAACGCCTCGTAGAAGGCGATGGCTCCGGCGTTTCCGGCGCGCACCTCGAGCGACATGCGCGATGCTGCCAGGTTCTCGGCGTCGTAGGCCACACGCCCTACCAGCTCGCGCGCCACGCCGTGCCGCCTTTCCTGCGGCGCCACCGCGACCTTCAGCAGCTGCAGCTCGCCGGCAGCCACGAGGCCTCCAGCGTAGGCCACCAGGCGGCCTTCGCGGGTGGCCATCCACCACGTGCGGTCCTTCCGCGGCAGCTCGTCGGCTATCAGGGCCTGCGACCAGGCGTCCGTGCCCATGGCCTCCGCCTCGAGAGCGGCGGCCTGGGCCACGAAGACGGCATCGAAGGGCGCGTAAGCGACCGGTTCGGCTGCATCGCCTGCATGCGCGCCTTCCCCCGCTGCATCGCATGCACCCTCGTCACGGGCAGGTTCCTCGCTCACAAGCGGCTTCCCTTGCACGCCGGTCGCCAGGTTGCGTTCCGCCGGCTTCGCCAGGCGCGCGCGCTCGTTCTCCTCGGCGTCTGACAGGCGCGTATATATGGGAAGCACGGCCATGGGGTCGTTCGCCTTGGCGTCGAACGGGTCCACCTCGCCCGCACGCCATGACGCCTGAAGCGTCGACAGAAGCCCTTCGCCGCTTGGCGTCCACAGGTCCTCCGGCGCGACTTCGCCAAGCGCGCCAAGCGCATCGCCGTACTTCGCCAGGGCGTCGCCTGCTACCGTGAGCTCGCACCCCGGGCTCTCCCATTCCTCCACGAACTCGGCGGCCTTCACCACCAAATCGGGGGAAAGCCTGCACACGCCGCCGTCGATAAGCTGAAAGAAGGCGGGGTATATCTCCTTGCGCATGGCGTCGCTCGCCACGAGCATGCGACCACGGATGCCCGCCGCCTGCGCGCCCCACGCGACGGCCTCCTGCGTGGACACGCCCACTAGCCCGACTTCCAGCGCGCTGGCGATTCCCTTGGCGGTGGCCATGGCGATGCGCACGCCGGTGAACGACCCGGGGCCGCGGCCCACGCACACGCAGGCGATGTCGCTGCGCGCCACCGACAGGCGCTCAAGAAGCGCGTCGATGCGCGGGAGCAGCTGCGTGTTGGACGCGCGATGCGCCTCCGTTCGCTCGCTTGCCACAACCTCAACCGACTTCGTGGCGACTTGCAGCCGCCCGACGCCGATGGCGATCACCTCGTTCGACGTGTCGAACGCTAGGACGTATTCAGAATGCTTGTTTTCCATGGATGACATTGTAACGAGAATGCAGTCAAACGCGTATGCAGTTGACAACGTATGCTCATATGATATTCTTGCACTAGGCAATGAGTATACGTCGTCAACTCGTGTTTGGAGGACGCCATGGCCATGACAGCATCGGCAATCCGGTTCGAGCCCGACGAGAAGGAGTGGATCAGCGCCTTCGCGAAGATGAACGGAACCACCTTCTCAGCCCAGGTGAGGCAGTGGACGCTCGAACGCCTCGAGGACGAGATGGACGCCCGCGACCTCAAGACGGCGATAGAGGAAGACGACGGGCAGCGCATCAGCTGGGGCGATGCCAAAGAAGAGCTCGGAATCGCCTAACCGATGGGCTACCGAGTCGAACTCACCAAACGGGCACAGAAGCAGCTGGCCGCGCTGGACAAGAAGACGCTGGCGCTCGTCGCGTCGTTCCTTGACGAGCTTGACGGCTGCAACAACCCCCGTGCGCTGCCTAACGCTAAGAAGCTTCAAGGGTTGCAAGACGGCTGGAGATGGCGCGTAGGCACCTACCGTCTCCTAGGCATCATAGACGACGGGCGCGTGGTCATAGAGCTGTTCCGCATCGGCCATCGCCGAGACGTCTACCGCAAACTGTAGCCAGGCTTCATTCGATTTGCCAATCTGCCAGCCAATCACACCGGCGACGCGAATTCTCTCGCCGCTCCAATCCCAAGCCCATCCAATACGATTTTCGCAACTTTTCCAACCATAACCGGAAAAGTGCGATTTCTGGCAAAACATTCCGAACATAACCGAAAACGTTGAGGTCTAGACCTAGGTTGCCATGCCTAACGTTAACCATTTACCCATAGGTTGCTGGATGCAACTCAACAAGATCGCTGCAATTGTCCTTCATGTATGCAGTGTCCAGCTTTCCGCTTGGTGCCACCGGAAGCGACCCTTCGTACAGGCGGACATAATGGGGAAAGTGGCTTCCGGGAAGCAGCTCGGCGCATCGGGTCGCCATTTCGCGAAGCACGTATTCCTCGTCGACTCCAGGCGCTAGGGCCACGTGACAGACATGAACATCAGCCCCGTCGATGTTGTTGGCTATCGCCTTGCATTGGCGAACGTCGCCTATGTCAAGAATCGCACGCTCTACGTCGAACAGATAAACGATCTCACCTGATGCGTCCCGATAGGAGTCATTCAGCCTCCCGTCGACGTAAACGCTTCCGTCCTCGGAAACGTAGCCCATATCGCCCGTACAGGCCCACTTTCGTCCCAACTCATCCTCGTGGAAGTATGCATTAGTCGCCTCGTCGTCGTTCAAGTAGCCCAACATTCGGCATGGAGTCAGCACGCGAAGCTCTCCCCGCTCGCCATAAGAAAGCTCAATCCCGGCATCCACGTCAAATGCCGCTACGACTACATGAGGCAACGGTATCCCCGAAGATCCTGAAACATTGGCGCGGGAATTCGTCGAAGTCACCGCCCCTCCGCATTCGCACATTCCATATCCCTTGTGGATTCCCTCTGCGCTCCCATTGCCGGCAAGCCATCGGTTGAACCGCTGCTCGGTAGGCGAAGCTAGATATTCGCCCCCTATCGCCAGATACTTGAAGCAACCATAAACGTCCGACGCCTCGCCGTCGGATATGAGATATTCAAGCAGACCCGTCGCAGTGATGAGATAGTCTGGCTTGAACTTGCGTATATGAGACCTGAGCAGCTCGAAATCGTAGAGCGGCTCGAGGATCACCGTGATCCCCAAAGCCAACGGAACCAGCATCGTAACCACAATTCCAGTAGAGAACCAAATGGGCACCTGCGCGAAATACCTGTCCTGGCGCTTCATGTCGAAACCAGCTACCTCGTACTGAAGGATCATGGCGTTCACGCTTCTGCTCGAAAGCTGAATGCCTTTCGATGCGCCAGTGGTTCCGGATGAAAACACCGTAATGGCGGGCAAGCCGGAGACATCCTCTGGCTTCAAGTCTGAAGCGACCGAACGCGCTCTTCCTCTCTTCAAGAACGCATTCCATGGAAGAGAACCGGAATGCTTGCGTTTCCTCTTTCCGATCTTTGCGACAATGCCCAAGGAATTCATGACTGAGCATTCGACCACCGAAGAGACGGATGTGCCATCTAGCGCTGCCTGCACGCTTTCAAAGACCTCGCTGGCAGCTACGAGCAACCTCGACCCGGCCCTTAGAATCACTTCGTGCATCTGCTGGGAATCGAAGGTCGGGTTCAAGAGCACGGCGTTGGCACCCAGCGCATTGAGCGCCAGGATCGAGTAGATTGCCTCTGGCATGGCAGGCATGCAGAGAGCGACGT
>CAQLOA010000147.1 GCA_948829205.1 uncultured Eggerthellaceae bacterium | reverse complement strand
CCTCGAACCCTCGGAAGCGCACCACCAAGGCCTCTGCGGCCCCCGACCCGTCGCCAACCCCGCTCGACGGGTTCGTGCTGCCCAGCATGAAGCTGCTCAACGCCTCGAAGGGGTCGAAGAGGAAGGGCTCCTCCGCCGAGCTCGAGCATACCGCCGACGCGCTGCAGACGGTGCTTTCCGACTTCAACATAGAGGCCGAGGTGGTCGACTGGATCGCCGGCCCCACCGTGACGCTCTTCGAGGTGGACCTTCCCGCCGGGGTGCGCGTCAGCCGCGTGACTGCGCTCACCGACGACATAGCTCTCGCGCTGGCGTCTCCGGGAGTCAGGATCTTCGCGCCTGTGCCTGGCACGAACTACGTCGGCATAGAGGTGCCGAACGCGAAGCGAGAGACCGTCCTTCTGTCGGACGTGCTGAAGGATGCGCCCGACGGCCCGTTGCAGATCGCCATCGGGAAGGACGTGGAGGGGCACTCCATCGTGTCCGACCTTGCGAAGATGCCCCACCTGCTCATCGGCGGCACGACGGGGTCTGGCAAGTCTGTGGCCATAAACGGGATGATCATGTCCATCCTGATGCGCGCCACCCCGGCCGAGGTCAGGTTCATCATGATCGACCCGAAGCGCGTCGAGTTCACCCCCTACAACGGCATACCGCACCTTTACGTCCCGGTGGTCACCGAGCCCAAGGAGGCCGCGAGCGCGCTGGCCTGGGGCGTGGCCGAGATGGAGAGGCGCCTGAAGGTCTTCAGCAAGCTGGGTGCGCGGAACATAGGCCAGTACAACGCCAAGGTGAAGGCTTCCGCCTCCGGTGCATCCGAGGACGCCGGCCCTGACGAGGAAGCCCTCGAGGAGCTTCCTTACATCGTCATAATCATCGACGAGCTCGCCGACCTCATGATGAACGTGGGCAAGGAGGTCGAGATATCGATCAGCCGCATCGCCCAGCTCGCGCGCGCCGCGGGCATCCATCTTATCGTGGCCACGCAGCGGCCGTCTGCGAACGTGGTGACGGGGCTCATCAAGGCCAACATCACCAACCGCATCGCGTTCAACGTCGCCTCCAGCGTCGACTCGCGCGTCGTTCTCGACTCGCCAGGGGCCGAGAGCCTGATAGGGCTCGGAGACCTCCTGCTTTCCAAGCCGGAGCTCGCAAAGCCTCAGCGCATCCAGGGATGCTTCGTCACCGAGGACGAGATAAACGCCGTGGTCGACTTCATAAAGGACCAGGCCACGCCCGAGTATCACTCCGAAATACTGAACACGAACACCTACTCGCATGGAGACACGAGCCCTTCGGGCGGCGGTGGGTCCGACCGCGACCCGCTGCTTTGGGAGGCTGCAGAGATAGTGGTGTCGAGCAACATGGGGTCCACGTCCAACATTCAGCGGCGGCTCAAGGTGGGTTACGCTCGCGCAGGGCGTATAATGGACCAACTGGAAGAAATCGGCGTCGTCGGGCCCGCAAACGGCTCGAGGCCCCGAGACGTGCTCCTTGACGAGATGGAACTGGAGACAGTCAAGGCATTCGAGACCTCCGAGTGACGGGTGCCGGCCGCTAAGACCAGCTGAAAGCATGGGGAAGCAGATGCCTAGCGACAGGTCGTACGGAAACATACTCAGAAGCGAGCGCGAACGCAGCGGTTACGACCTCACGTCCATGTCCAGGCGCCTTCACATACGCCCAGACATCCTTCAGGCAATAGAGAACAGCGACTTCGACCGCATGCCTGCACGTGGCTACTCCAAGAACATGGTGCGAGCCTACGCGCGCGCGTTGAAGCTAGACGAGCAGGCCATAACCAACATGTTCCTCGACGAGATGCACATGCACGAGGTGGGAGCACCGCGCCGCGCATCCGGTTCCCGGGGCTCCTATGGCGCCGGCCAGTCTCCGGGACGCAGGCAGTCCGCCCGCTCCTACGACCAGGACAGGGGTCCCCGCGACGGACAGCGGACCTCTGGGTCCAGGCAGCGCGCGGCCAGCCGCGCAGGCCGCGACCTCGTCGACCCCACCCCTGCGGGGCGTCCCCGCACCTCGCGTTACGACCGCGATGGCGGCGCCTCGGCAGCCGGCGGAAGGACGCGTTCCTCCCGCGGGACGAGGCAGGACGCAGGGCTGGGGGAGAGGACGGCCATTGGACTTGGGTCTGCGATCGGGTCGCTGATCCAGGGCCGCGGAAGACAGGAGACGAAGGTTCCCAGGTCGTTCAACACGATAGGGTCCACGCCGCCTTATGCCAGAGGCAACGCAGGTGGCGCCAACTCCGGCATAGCCGCCATGAACCTTCCCATGGTCCTTGCGATCGTGGCCGCCGTGGTGGTGCTGCTCATCGTCGTGGTGGTGATAAGCAACGGCAGCAAGCAGGCGTCCGAAGACGTCCCGGACATCCCTATATCGGGCCTCACCGACACTTCCAGCCCGGAAGACAACCCGACCGGGACCCAGGTCGACACCGCTCCCGAGTTCGCCGAGTTCAAGTTCACCGTCGCAGACGGCGAAGAGAGTTGGATCGAGGTGTACGAGGACGGGTCTTCGACGCCCAGCATCGCCGAGGTGGTCAAGGGCCCTGCCGAGGAGTCCTTCGAGGTGCGCGACAAGCTCACGATAAGAACCGCCGTTCCTTCCGTCGTGAAGCTCGAGCTCGACGGCGAGGAGGTGGAGTTCGAGAAGGCGTCGGGAAGCAGCGTGTATACCTACACCGTCGACTTCCAGCAGATCCTCGACCAGTGGAACGTCGACCACGGCCGGGCGTCCAGCTCGAAGGCCAGGTCGTCTGACTCCAGCTCGTCTGACTCCAGCTCGTCGGCCTCGTCCGGCTCCAAGTCGTCCAGCTCCAAGTCGAGCTCGGGATCGTCTTCAGGTTCCAGTTCGTCATCATCTTCGTCAAGCAGGGGTTCGCAATCGCGATAGGCCCCCCGTTTGTGCTAACTTGTACAACCAGGCAATGAAACCACGCTAGAAAGGCATGACATGGCTTCCAAGGAATCAAGTTTCGACGTAGTGTCCCAGGTGGACATGCAAGAGGTGGACAACGCCTTCCAGCAGGCCCGCAAGGAGCTCTCCCAGCGGTACGACCTGAAGGACGCCGACGCCGAGATCGAGCTGGACAAGCAGAAGCACGAGATGACCGTCGTGGCACCGTCCGACTTCGTGGCCGGGCAGGTCATCGACATCATCAACGCCAAGCTGATCAAGCGTGGCATCGACATCGCCGCCGTGAAGTGGGGCAATCCCACGGATGTTTCAGGCGGACGCGTGAAGAGGTGCGGCCAGATTGTCAGCGGAATCGACGAGGACACCTTGAAGAAGATCAGCAAGGAGCTGAAGGCGCTCAAGATGAAGATCAAGGTGCAGATCGAGGGCGACAAGCTGCGCGTAAGCTCGGCATCCAGGGACACCCTTCAAGACGTCATAGCCCACCTCAGGCAGCAGGACTACGGAATTCCCCTGCAGTACACCAACTACCGCTAGGCCGGTCCAGGGCAGCTGGCAGGCAGGCGGCACATGGATTCGCATCATCCGGAAGGGCGGGCAGGCGCGCGCCCTTCCGTCTATTTCATCACGCTGGGTTGCGCGAAGAACGAGGTCGACACCCGGGACATGCAGGAATCTCTGGTCCGCAAGGGGATGGGAATCGCATGCTGCCCGGAAGAATGCGACGCCGTCGTCGTGAACACCTGCTCGTTCATCCGTCCGGCCATCGAGGAGAGCCTCGACGCCATCTTCGAGGTTGCGGACATGGAGACCATAAGGAGCAGAGAGGTCCCCATCGTGGTCGCAGGATGCATGCCTTCGCGTTTCGGCGCCAAGCTCGCCGAGGAGCTGACGGAGGCGGCGGCCTTCGTGCCGTGTTCGGACGAGCACGAGATTGCGCGGGTCGTGCGCGAGTGCCTGGAGG
>CAQLOA010000146.1 GCA_948829205.1 uncultured Eggerthellaceae bacterium | reverse complement strand
GGGCTGCCCAGCAGTATGCCGCCATCGCCGTGGTCCTTGACCTCCTTGCGGTTCGAGCAGTACCGGACCTCCTTGCCGTAGAGCTCTTGGAGCGCCATGGCGGTGACCACCGACAGCGGTATGCCCTTGTATGCGGGCCCGAAAACGACGTCGAATTCGAGCCCGAACGCGTTGTTGATGGCCTGCGCATAGAAGATGCCGAGCCGGTGCAGCTGGCTTCCCGTCGTGTATGCGCCGGCGTTCATGAAGAAGGGCGACTTGCGCCCGCTCTTGAGCGTGAAGTCGCCGAACTTCAGCACGTTGCTTTCGGTCATGAAGTCGACGAACTGCTTCTGGTAGTCGTTCATTTCGTCCTCCTTGGGAATCGCTGCGCACATTATACGTTGAATGGGCCCAGTCCGGCATGCGTTGCGCTAATATGAACCCAACGTGTTCAAGCGTGTGTCCGGGCAGGTTCGGGAGGTGCGGGTTGCCGCTGTTCGTCGCCAACTACAGGTCGCCAAACGCGTCGGGGGAGCGCTCCCGGGGCTTGTTCGAGTTCGAGAGCGAGGCACGGCTGGGCTCCAAGGCCAACGCGCACGACGCCCGGGTCAAGATGCTCGAGCTGTACGGCAACGACGCCCTGGCCTGGACCATTGAGGACATCAGGCACAAGCCGAAGAAGGCGGCAGGCGCGCAAGCGGACGGCCAGATGGAACTGGACTTCCGCGAGCCTTTGAAGGCTCCGCCCAAGCGCCGTCGGTCGACCAAGCGCGGCGTGGTGTGAGCCCGCCTGCGGCATCGGAAGCAGAGGTGACTCCATGAAGAAGAAGCACGTCAAGTTCCTCAAGAGGATCGTGGAAACGCCCTCGCCGACTGGCAGCGAGGTCGCGGTCGCCGACATCGTGCGCGAGCGGCTCTCTCCCATAGCCGACGAGATACGCACCGACACGATGGGGTCGGTGCACGCCACGTACGAGGGCTCCCTGCACGTGGCCGCCGACGCGGCGGACGCGCTGCGCGGGATCCAGCCCGAGGAGTTCGCGCCCCCCATATACGGGGGACGGCCCGACCAGGGCGTCGACGACTACCACGACCCCTACTTCGACGACGATGACGAAGACGACGAGGAGGCCTTCGAGGACGAGGGGCAGGACGCCCTCGACGGCATCCCCTCCGAAACACCGCTCACCCTCATGCTCGCCGCCCACATGGACGAGATCGGGCTGATGGTCACCTACGTGTCCGACGAGGGGTTCCTGTCCATCGCCGCCCTCGGGGGCGTGGACGCGGCCATACTTCCAGGCATGCGCGTGGACGTGCACGCGCAGGGCGGCACGCTGCGCGGCGTCGTGGGCCGCAAGCCCATACATCTGATCGACGCCGACGAGCGCAAGAACGTGACCCCGCTGGACAAGCTGGTGATAGACCTGGGCATGCCTGCGAAGGACGTGAGGAAGAAGGTGCGGGTGGGCGACTCCATCACGATCGCCGCAGGCTTCGAGCGGTTCGGCCGCGGAATGGCCGTCTCGCGCGCCTTCGACGACAAGGTGGGCGTGTTCATCGCCTGCCGCGTCATGGAGAAGCTGGCCGACGACCCCGACTACGGCGGGAACTTCGTTGCCGCCATCACCGTGCAGGAGGAAATCGGCACGCGCGGCGCCATGACCAGCGCCCATGCCGTCATGCCCGACGTGGCCCTGGCCTTCGACGTCACGCATGCTACCGACTACCCCGGCATCGACAAGTCGAAGCACGGCAACATAGTCTGCGGGGGCGGCCCCGTCATAGCGCGCGGGCCCAACATCAACCCGGTGGTCTTCGAGCGCCTTGTGAAGGCCGCCGAGGACGAGGGGATCCCCTACCAGCTGGAAGCCGAGCCTTCCGTCACCGGCACCGATGCGCGCGCCATCCAGGTCACGCGCGAAGGCATCCCCACGGGGCTAGTATCCATACCGCTTCGCTACATGCACACGCCCACCGAGGTGATAAGCCTGGACGACGTAAGCGCCACCATACGCCTGATTGCGCGCTTCGCTGCCGACCTTGACGAGGTGGGCGACTTCGTTCCCGGCCACGCCGAGGACTACGAGTCCGACCTTCGGCTGGAGAGCGGCGAATTCGACGAGGACTACGAATTCCTGATGGACGAGGTCGTGCGGCTCACCGAGGAGGTGGCCGACTTGCAGGCGCTTGCCGGCATCGGCACCCATCAGGGCGCCGACTGGGGCACGCTTGAAGCCTACGACGCCGCATACCAGGAATCCGACGAGGATGCGGGATATGCGTTCGCAGGCGACGACGGCTATGCCATGCCCGACGACGGATTCGTCCAGGACGAGGACGTGGTCGGCTTCGAGGACTATGCCGGCGACGGCGGCGACGGGTTCGATGGCTACGCAGCCGAGGACGGCGCGATGCCCGGCATTCGAGAGGAAGAGGTCGTTTCTCCCGAGGATGCGCCGTTCGGTCGCCAGCAGGGAGCCATCTCGGCCGAGTTCGCCTCGATCGACATAGACGCGAAACCCACGTTCGACGCAACCGCATCCGCCGGGTCCTTCCAGGTGCAGATGCCGTCCAAGGCCGCCTTCCAGGACGTCGTCGAAGACGAGGAATGCGACGATTTCGACGAGGACGGCTACGACGACGAGGCACCGGCCGCGTACGCCGAGGACAGCGAGGGCGCGCCCGCCGTCAAGCTGAAGTTCGAAGACTCCGGCGTCCCGCCGGCCGATGGGGCGTCCTTCGGGGACGGCTTGGAGCACGACGGGCCGGGCGAGGGGCGGCCGACGCCGCATCCTGCAAGCGAAGGCGCGAACGTGGCGCGCTCCACGCTCCCCATCGTGATGGTGGACACGACCGCGCTGGAAGGCGACGAGTAGGCGCATGGCGGCAGGCAAGGGCAAGCCCATAGCGAAGAACCGCAAGGCGCGCCACGACTACGAGATCCTCGAGACCTTCGAGGCGGGGATAGAGCTCACCGGGACCGAGGTGCGCTCGCTTCGCGAGAACAACTGTCAGCTCACGGACACCTTCGCCTTGGTGAGGGGCGGCGAGGTGTGGCTGTCGAACCTGCATATCGCGCCGTTCTCCAACGGCAACATCGCCAACGTCGACCCCGACCGGCGCCGCAAGCTGCTGCTTCATAGGAAGCAGATCCGCTACCTGGCGCAGAAGACCCAGGAAAAGGGGCTGGCGCTGGTCCCGCTGGACATCTACTTCAACGATAACGGTCTGGTTAAGGTTGGGCTGGCCCTGGCCCGCGGCAAGAAACTCTATGATAAACGTAATAGCATGAAGGAACGCGACATGAAGCGGGACGTGGAGCGCGCACTGAAGGCCAGATAGCGAAGGAGGCCGTCATGAGCCTTGACGACGAGCTGGACATCATCGAAGAGAGCGGCGAGACCGACGCCGAGCAGGTGGACGAGGAGACCGAAATCCAGGACGCCGAGGACGTCAACGACGAGTTGCTCGACGAGATCCCTGGGTCCGACGCGCTGGAAAGCGATCAGACGAAGGCCTACGACAGCTTCATGACCGACAACGAGGCGGACTACGACGGCTACGACCCCTTCGAGGTCGAGGAGGACGAAGCCGTCGAGACCGAGGCCGACGTCCTCAACTCCGAAGGCTATCACGAGGAAAGCGTCCACGACATCGAGGAGGAAGTCCTCGAGATGGAGATAGAGGAAGGCGACATCCACGCCTACCTGGTCGACGAGGACGACAACGAGATCGGCTTCGTGCTGATCGACGACGAGGGCAACGAGCAGGAGTACTACTACGTCGACATGGACGAGTACGAGATAGTCGACGAGGAAGGCGACGAGGGCACGCGCGTCGTGCGCGCCTCCGACGAAGAGGAGTTCGACCTCGGGATCACGCGCGAGGGCATAGCCGAGGCCACCGCCGACCTGAACGCCATATACA
>CAQLOA010000145.1:1143-3930 GCA_948829205.1 uncultured Eggerthellaceae bacterium | reverse complement strand
CACCAACGGCGACATCCAGCACTACAACGTGACGGCTTCGTCAAACGTGGATGGCGGCGTGTCGCCTGCGGCAACGACGGTGCCCAAGGGTTCTGATGCAGTGGTTTACCTGTTCCCGCCTGCAGGCCAGAAGGTTGCCAACGTCACCGTGACCAAGGACGGCACCGAGATTCTCAACACGAGCGATTTCGTGCAGCCCATGTACACCGCAACGAACGTTGACGGCAACATCGATGTGCGCGTAACTTACGAGGCGGCAGGCCCCGACGAGCCCACTTGGACGGTCGAGTCGGTGCGGGTGACTGCGAACACGCCTGGCGGCAACGGCAAGGTTTCGCCTTCCGAGGCCACCGTGCCCGTTGGCTCGCCGCAGACGTTCTTCTTCGAGCCCGAGCCAGGGTATGTGGTCGACTACGTTCTGTTCAACGACGTGTCCACCGAGCTCCGGAACAACCCGGCATCCTTCACCGTGACGCCTTCGAAGGGCGCCGAGAACAACCTTGCGGTGTACTTCAAGGAAGCCACTTCGCGCGACAAGCAGTTCACTACCGTGAGGCCTGTCGTGAACGGCGGCCATGCCACGGTCGATCCCAGAAGCATGAACGTGGAAGTGGGCAGCAGCGTGCAGTTCTACGTGTCGCCCGAGAATGGCTACACCATCGATTCCGTCAAGGTCGATGGTTGGGACGTGTCGTTCAGGCCCGCACTCCCCGAGGGCGTTCCTGCGCAGACGGGTGCGGAATATACCACGTATCTCGTCACGATCGACAACGTGCAGCCTGGTGCGAACGTTGAGATCAACACCAAGACCACCAGCAAGAGGCCGATCGAGATAAAGAAGCACCAGCTTACCGTGAATGGCGAGAACGTCATGTACACCCCGATGGGGATCTTGAGCATTCCCGAGGGTGGCAAGCAGGAGATAACGATCGACCCGCTGCCTGGCTATTACCTGGATTCGATCATGGTCACGGAGAAGGACGCGTCCGGCAACACGGTTGGCGAACCTGTCGACATGACTGATTCCGTCAAGGACAACAGGCTCACCGTAAGCATGGGCAACTACGACAAAGAGGTATACATCAGGTACCTCATGGTTGGCGGCGACGAGAAGCCGACGCCTGCGTACGTCACCCTTGGCAGCACCAAGATGGAGGACGGCCGCGACGTTGACGCCAGCATATCGCTGCAGCGTAGCAGCGATGGCATGCTGGTTCCCCTTACGATCGACCCGGTTACGCGCAAGCTGCTTGGAACGGACGGCAATCCGCTCGAGTTCGTGCGCGGAGGCGTGTACACGTTCTATGCGTCTGCTCCCGCAGTCGATGGCAAGCAGGTCATCCTGAGCAGCGCGACGTACAACGGAAACGCTCAGTCCGTCCCTAATCTGACGGGCATGGTTGCCAACGTGAAGCTGAGCGCCAACGGCACCCTTGACCTCGTGTTCCGCGAGCTGAAGGACGGAGAGAAGCCCATCGTCACGCAGGAATTCGATGTGCGTTTCGAGGTCATCGGCGGGCAGGGGTCCATTACTCCGGACGTTGCTCTGGCTGGCATTACCGTGCAGATGGGCAACTCGACCGGCGCCGTTGCCATGACGCCTGCAAGCGACCATTGGATGATCGGCAGCGTCGTGGAGCGCTATTTCGACAAGGATGGCAACCAGATAGGCGAACCTGTCGAGGTCGATCCGCGCAAGTACAAGGATGAAACGTACGACTGCAAGCCCAGCTGCAATACGGTCGTTCAGGTGGAGTTCGTGGAATGTGCAATCGTGGACGTGCAGTGGGACAAGTCGCTTGGCTTCGTTTCGCCCAACCCGGCCACCAGCTACCTGAAGCTCGAAGCTAGCAGGCTAGGCGATCCGTATGCGTTCGTGGTCGCTCCCTTCGAGGACTGCTATGTGGAAAGCTTCACGGTGACGCCCGAAGGCGGCGAGACCACCAGCTGCTTCTCCGACTTGAAGCAGACCCAGGCTGCGGCCGATTACATTGCTGCCGGTGGATACAACGTCGTCGACTTCACGCTGGATGGCGGCGTAACTGCCCCAGACGAGGCGGCCTTGCAGGCTATGAGCAACGACAACGCAACCTACGCCGTGCAGGCGTTGGCGGCGCGTGCAGCGGGTGACTTCGACCCCATCGAGTACAACGGCTTCATTCCCGAAAAGGGAACCACGATGCAGAACGCCTACAGCGTTCAGACGATGCTTGACCCGAACAAGACCACGGTGCGCGTCGGTCTGTACACCACGAGGGCTGCGTTGCAAAACTACACGATAACCCCGAGCGTGAAGGGAACCGGCGGTCGCATATCGCCTTCGATTCCTGTCACCGTCAAGGGCGGCCTCGACCAGACGTTCAACCTGATTGCCGACAACGGCTACAGCGTGAAGGCTGTCCTTATTGACGGCAGCCCCATAACTGGCGACCAGCTTGGAACGAATGGAACGTCCTACACGTTCTTCAACGTCGACCGCGACCATACGATCGAGGTCGAGTTCGGGCCCATAACCAGCAGCGAGTCGCAGCGTTTGCTGCGAGTGGCCAGCAGCCTGGCGCGCACGGGCGACCTTGCCGGCCCTGCTATTGGATGCCTGCTGTTGGTGGCTGCTGCCGGGCTGATGGTTACCGCCGTAAGCTACATCCGCCGCCGCAACCGCAGGCGCCAGCGCTACCAGCAGTAGGATCGCGGCTGACAAAGCAAGCTTGTAAATGTAAGGGCCGGGATTGATTCCCGGCCCTTTCTGCAGGTTCGGATTCTCCGGCGTGTCGGGGGGGGGGGTTT
>CAQLOA010000145.1:0-1133 GCA_948829205.1 uncultured Eggerthellaceae bacterium | reverse complement strand
AAACCCCCCGACACGCCTCCGCACGCCCCCGTGTTTATCCGCCGCAGGAAACCTGCACGAAACATGAAGCCCCAGCCCCGTATGTATAATGAATCCAATGCGAGAAAGGCAGGAGTTTTATGGCATACCAGGACGAAATCACCCACATGGAACGAGGCGAGCTGGAGGCCCTCCAGCTCGAGCGCTTGAAGAAGGCGGTTGTGTACTGCTACGAGCGCATCCCCTTCTACAAGGAGAGCTTCGACGCCGCCGGGTTCGACCCCTACAAGGTTGAGTCGTTCGCCGACCTTCAGAAGGCGCCCTTCACCACGAAGCAGGACATGCGCGACGCTTACCCTTACGGCCTGTTCGCGGTCCCGAAGGAGGAAGTGCTCGAGATCCACATGTCGTCGGGCACAACGGGTGTTGCCACGGTCAGCGGCTACACCGAGCACGACATCCAGGCGTGGGGCGACTGCTTCGCCCGCGGCATCGGGTTTGCCGGAGGCACCGAGGAGGACATCTGCCACGTTTGCTACGGCTACGGCCTGTTCACTGGCGGCCTCGGCGCGCATTACGGCGGCCTGAAGGCGGACTGCATGACCATCCCGATGAGCGCCGGAAACACCAAGCGCCAGATCAAGGTGCTGAACACCATGGGGTCGTCCATAATCTGCTGCACCCCCAGCTACGCCATGTACATCGCCGACACCGCCATCGAGATGGGCCTCGACCCGAAGAAGGACTTCAATCTCAAGGCAGGCATCCATGGCGCCGAGGCGTGGTCGAACCAGTTCCGCGAGAACCTGGAGGAAAAGCTGGGATACAAGGCGCTCGACGTGTACGGCCTCACCGAGATCATGGGCCCGGGTGTGGCCATGGAATGCCTGGAACAGGACGGCCTACACGTGGCCGAAGACCACTTCTTCGTGGAGGTGCTCGACCCCGACACGCACGAGCCGGTGCCCGACGGCGAATGGGGTGAGCTGGTCATCACGACGCTCGACAAGGAAGCCACCCCCGTCATCCGCTACCGCACGAAGGACATCACGCGCATCATTCCGGGCGAGTGCAAATGCGGCCGCACGCACAGGCGCATTGACCGCCTGCACGGGCGCACCGACGACATGTTCAAGGTGCGCGGCGTGCAGGTG
>CAQLOA010000144.1 GCA_948829205.1 uncultured Eggerthellaceae bacterium | reverse complement strand
TGCCGCGACCTGGGCTACAACCCCGAGCAGGTGCAGGACTTCTACCCGACGCCCTCCACGTTGGCCACGGTGATGTACTGCACGGGGGTCGATCCCCGCACCATGGACCCCGTCTACGTCGCCAAGTCACCCCACGAGAAGGCGATGCAGAGGGCGCTGATCCAGTACCGCAACCCGCGCAACCGCGACCTCGTGAGGGAGGCCCTTGCGAAGGCGGGAAGGAAGGACCTCATAGGGTACGGGCCGAAGTGCCTTGTCCGCCCGAAGAAGAGCAAGCGCATGTGACGTCCCCCGTCACGCCCTACTTCCCGAGTTCGTCGCGTAGCATGGGAATCAGCTTGGCGAACGTTTCGTCAACCTTTGACGGGTCAAGCTCGCATTCCCACACCACGTGGACGTGCCAGCCGTCGGCCTTAAGCTTCGCTATGTTCTCGGCGTCGCGTTCGACGTTTCTGTCGAACTTCGCTATCCAGTACTCGGTGTTGCTCTTGGGCATCGTTGCCTTGCTGCATCCGGCATGCCTGTGCCAGAAGCAGCCGTTGATCATTATGCAGACCTTCTTCGACGGCCATGCGACGTCGGGACGCCCCGGCGCCTTCCAATGCAGCCTGTATCCGGCAAGCCCGGCCTCGCGGAGTCTCGCGCGCACCGTCATTTCGGGCTTGGTGTCGGTCCCCTTGTTGCCCTGCATGCTTTTCCGCACGTTGGCGTTGCTTGCCTTTGGAACTTCGGGCCTTGGTGGCCATACGTGTGCGGCAAGCTTGAAGGCGCCGAACGCGGCGGGCGCCTCGTTGGCCACCACGACGAGGCCGTCGCCCTCGAATCCGTCCGCAATCGCCGCAGCCACCTGCTCGGAGAACCCCGGGTTCGAGAACAGGCCTCCGGAGAGGACCACCGTCGGGGATTCCGGCGTGATTGCCAGCAAGGCCAGCCATGCAAGCCTTTCGGCCGCGCGCCTCCGTATGCCCCTGCAGCAGGCGCCCCTGCTCTCGATGGCCGCCTTTGCAAGCGCAGAGTAGTCCTTCGGGTCGTCGTGGGAGACCGCCCATTCCTGCAGGAAGCGGGCCTTGCGTTCCACGCCCGCGCTTTTCGGAATCCGCGAAGCGCCATGCTGCCTCGCGGCCTGGAAGGCGTCCTCAAGCAGCGACTTGCTCGAAGAAGGGAGCGACGCCGGCGTCAACCTCCCGCAAAACAGCTCGTCCGCCACGTGCAACGCCTCGCGCATCAGTTCGCATCCGACCCAGTAGCCCGAGCCTTCGTCGCTGGTCCTGTATCCCCAGCTTCCGAACCGGATCACCTTGCCGCCCTCCGCTATGCGCAAGGCCACGCTTCCCGTCCCGGAGACCACGACGCAGCCTTCCGAGAAGCCGTTCGCGAAGAGGGGGAGCAGGGCGTCGCTGCATAGAAGGATCGGGAATCCCTGCGAAGATTCGCATTTGCGTCCGTAGGGATGCTTCTTCGAGCTAGCGTCCGTTCCGCATATGCCGGCCTGGGCCAACAGCTTCTCGACCTCGACGAAGTCCTCCGGTGAGTCCAGCCCCGAGAGGCCCAGCACGGAGCATCTTATCCTGTCGGCATCGCCCCAGGCGAAATCCTTGAGCTCCGTCAGCGACCGCAGGACGGTATCGTCGCCCGACGACTTGCGGCTCAGGGGGCCGACGAGCGCCTCCTTCACGATCGTGCCGTCCTCGGCATACAGCGCCGCGCGCGAGGCGGTGCCGCCGCCGTCGACGGCCAATATCAAAGAATCGCTCCTCATGTCGTCCTCGAATCGAAAGCGTGCCTGTCTTGCTGTCGATGGAAGCATAGCATTGCATCGAACGTCACCTGGCACGCAAGTCAAATGGACCCCGCCGCCATGCTCCCCGTCCCGTGTCACGCCCTTTGCGCGCTGCACTATAATTGCTCTGTCCGAAAGAAGGAAGAGCCAAGTGAATCACCTCGGCAAAGTGGCCATAATAGCAAACCCCGTCGCGCAGAACGGGGCGGCTGCATCCGTTGCGCACGAATTCGAGCGCATGCTCTGCGGCCGCATCGCCGACGATGGCTGCAGGATGCACCTCACCGAACGTGCCGGCCACGCGCAGGACATCGCCGCCGAGGTCGGCCCTGCGTGCGACACCCTGGTCGTCATCGGCGGCGACGGGATAGTGCACGAGGCCGCCAACGGCCTCATGAGGCTCGACTTCGACGACAGGCCCAACCTTGCCGTGGTCCCCGTCGGGTCGGGCAACGCCTACGCACTTACCCTGGGCATGTCACACAAGCCCGAAAAGGCCCTTGCGCAGATCCTCGAATGCGACGTCCACCGCCTCGACGTTGGCCTGGTCAACGGCGAGTACTTCGTCGAGACGCTTTCCTTCGGGCTCGACGCGGCGATCGCGCTAGACACTGTCGAGAGGCGTAAGAAGTCCGGACGCCGGGGGACGGTCCTTTACATGGAGAGCGGCTTCGACCAGCTGATGCACCACCTTGTCCCCCAGAACTACAAAGCGACGCTTCACGGCGTGCCCGGAACGGGCGACGTCGACATAGAAGGCGAGTCGTACATATTCGCGGTTCAGGTCGGCAGGACTTACGGAGGCCACTTCGACGTGTGTCCGAAGGCGAGCCCCGAAGACGGATTGTTCGACATTTGCATCACCAAAGGCAGGCTGAACGCAGCCAAGGCCACGTCCGTCTTCCTGCTGGCAAGGTTCGGGCTGCACGCCCGCTTCAAGATGTTCCGCTTCTACAAGGCTTCCTCGCTCGTCGCCGAATTCGACGAGCCTCCTTCGGCCCAGGCGGACGGCGAGAAGGTTTCGGGCACCCGTTTCGAGATAAGCACCATTCCAGGAGCGCTCAAGGTCATAGTCGGAGACTTCAAGGCCTGAGAGAATGGACATCTTCAGGCACATCCTACGGCACAAGGCCGCGTTGTTCGCCGTGTTCGTGCTTCTGGTGGCCCAGGCTGCCTGCGACCTCGCCCTTCCTGCCTTCACCTCCCAGATAGTCGACGTGGGCATCCAGCAGTCCGGGGTCGAGCACGTCACATGCGAGGTCATGACGGAAGGCACGCACGACGCGGTCGAGTCGATGCTTGAGGGCGCCGCCCTCGAGGAGTTCGACGAATCCTACGAGAAGGACGGCGGCCTTTACAGGTTGAACGCGCGCGGCAGGGCGAACGTCGACCGGCTTGACGAGATCCTGTCCGGGCCGCTCGTCGCCATACACTCGGACGGGGCCGGCGGTAGGTCCTCGGGAATGCAGGCGTCCGGCGAAGGCGTGCTGGCGGAGCTGGGCGAAGATTCCGAGGGGTCCATCCTGAAGCAGCGCGCGATAAGCTCGTCCATCCAGGAGTACGAGGCGGCCGGCTACGACCTGACCGGCATGCAGTTCTCGTACCTGGCCAGGGTCGGTGCGCTGATGGCCGCCATCGCTGCGGCGGGGATGGCCGTGTCGATCCTGATATCGCTGGTCGCCTCCAAGACGGGCGCGCGCATAGGGCACGACCTGCGAAGCAGGCTGTTCTCGCGCGTGGTGTCGTTCTCCGACGCCGAGATAGGCGCCTTCTCCGCCGCGTCGCTGATCACCCGCGGGACGAACGACGTGCAGCTGGTGCAGAACGTGTCCATCATGCTTATGCGCATGGTGCTCTACGCCCCCGTCCTTGCGGTGGGGGGAATCGTCATGGTGGTGGCGACCAGCGCCGAGCTGGGCTGGATCGTGGCCGTTGCCACGGTGGTGGTCTTCCTGGTGATCGGCGTGCTGTTCAAGGTCACGATGCCGCGCTTCAAGGTGATGCAGAAGCTCATAGACAAGGTGAACCTCGTCGCGCGGGAGATGCTCACGGGCATGCCGGTGGTCCGCGCGTTCGGGCGGCAGGAACACGAGCAGCGGCGTTTCGACGCGGCGTCGGAAAGGCTCATGCGCACGCAGCTGTTCACCAACCGCGCCATGGCGTTCATGATGCCGGCGATGATGCTGGTGATGAACCTCACCAGCGTAGCC
>CAQLOA010000143.1 GCA_948829205.1 uncultured Eggerthellaceae bacterium | reverse complement strand
CCACTCCCTCGCCTTTATATGCGGCCCTTCGGGCCTCTTTTGTGTCTCAGACGGATTCTCTGGGCATTGCCGAGACAGGCCGAGCGGAGGACCCTAGCATAGGATTTCGAGCAGACATAGGCGCCGTGCGCCAAAGCCTTCAAAGCGTGGCAGGCTAGATCTCGAAGGAAAGGCCGTCCATGGCGGCCTCGACGCGACCGCCGTACTGCTCCAGGTGCTCGGACAGCTGCGCATAGGTGACGGGTTCGTCGTAATGCATGCACAGGTGGGTGAGGTAGATCTTCTTGGCGTCCAGCGCGAGCCCCTCCTCGACGCATTCCTGCACGGAGTGGTGGTCGTTCGGGTTCCAGTTCCTCTTCCAGAACGTGGCGTCCATGGCAAGCACGTCCACCCCGCGTATGCGCTCGGCAGTGGCCTCGGGCAAAGGGCCCGTGTCCGATGCGTAGAACAGCCTGGTGGCGGGCGTCTCTATAAGGTATCCGTAGGTGCCGGGGGCATGCGTGACGGGAAGCGCCGTGTACGTCACGCCGTCGAAGGCGTGCGATTCGAAGGGGTCGACGGGGCGCGGGTCGAGGGTGTAGTCCATGTAGCCGAACTCGCGCATGACGCCCTGGAGCGCCTCGGGCGACCCGTAAAGGGGGAGCTTCGCGCCGGCACGCACCAGCGCGACCAGGTACTCGTATTCGCCAAGGCCGCCGATGTGGTCGAAATGGCAGTGCGTCAGCATCACCTCGTCGACCCACTTCACGCCCTCGCGCAGAAGCTGGTGGCGCGCGTCGGGCGGCGTGTCAATCATCAGCGTGGGGGTGTTGCCCACGTCCGGGTCCACCTCTTCCCCGCGCACCATGACGCCGCAGTCCCCGCGTGCAAGCGACGGGTTCGCACGCGCCTCCTCGCAGGCCGGGCATTCGCAGAAGAACGAAGGAACGCCGCACCCCGCCGCGGTCCCCATGAACGTGAAGGTATGCTTCGGCATGATTCCTCCTTGGAGCCAAGGCGCATGGACGACAGCGGGGTCGCAGGTGACGGCGGGGTCGCCCATGCGCGCCCTCTGCTAGCTGCGCACTTCGGCGCCGGTGGCGCTGCAAGTCTTCTTCACCAGGCGCTCGTGGGCCGCATCCACCTCTTCGCTGGTCAACGTGCGCTCTGGCGAACGGTACGTCAGCGTGAACGCCATCGACTTCTTGCCAGCGCCGACGCGTTCGTCGTCGCGGTACACGTCGAACAGCCTCACGCTCTCCAGAAGCTTGCCCCCAGCGGACGTCATCACCTGGGTCATCCTCTCGGCGGTGACGTCGTCGCCGACGATGAACGCCTGGTCGATGGCGATGGCCGGGAACGAAGGCACGTCGACGTAGTCGCGCGCCGGACGGTACGACTTCTCAAGTGCAGCCATGTCAAGCTCGAACGCAACCACCGGCGGCTCGGCGTCGAAGGCTGCGGCCACCAGCGGATGGACCTCGCCCACCCAGCCCAGGACGATGCCGCCCGACAGGACCTCGGCAGCGCGTCCAGGCTGCAGCTGCGGGGCGTCCTCGGCGGCAAGCTCCTTGAAGCGTAGCTTGGGAAGCGCGAGCTCGCGCGCCAGGTTCTCGACGACCCCCTTGCCGTCGAAGAAGTCGAACTGCACGGACTTGGAGTTCCATGCATCTTCGCGCATTGCCCCCGCGAGGACGCCGGCCACCTTGGTGCGCTCCTTGGGCTTCTTGCGGCCCTCCGCCGTGGAGAACACGGTGCCGATCTCATAGAGCTGGATGTTCTTCGTGCCATGGTGCTGGTTGTAGGCGACGCTTCGCAGCAGCCCCGGAAGCATCGTCTGGCGCATTACGGACTGGTCGGCGTTCAGCGGGTTGATCAGCTTCACGGGCATCCCCAGGTCCAGGGCACCCATGCGTGCGGCCTCGACGTCGCCAGGCTCGGCAAAGGAATAGGTCATCGTCTCGTTCATGCCGCTGGCGCGAAGGGATGCATTCACCACGTCGCGGACCGTCTCGCACTGTTCGCGGACGCCCACGCGCTCGGGCGACGAGGGAAGCGTCGGCGCTATGCGATCCATCCCCCAAAGGCGGACGACCTCCTCGTACAGGTCGATCTCGCGCTCTAGGTCGGGGCGGAACGTGGGGGCGACCACGTCGATCGCGTCGGCGTCGTCGGTGCGCGACGTCTCGCACCCGAGACGTTCGAGCACGTCCACTATGAAATCGGACGGGATGTCTGCCCCCATCATGGCATTGAACCTTCCCTGGCGGAACCTCAGGGGGACGGGCTCGGACTTGACGGGATAGAGGTCGACCACCCCCGGACGCACCGTTCCGCCCGAGACCTCGGCCATAAGCGCCGCGGCTGCAGCCGATATGTCAGCTACGGGAACGTCGTCGACGCCGCGCTCGTAGCGCATGGAGGCCTCGGATATAAGCCCCAGGTTGCGGCTGGTGCGCGAGGTGTGCGCACGGCTGAACGCGGCCGACTCCAGCAGGATGGTGGTGGTATGGTCCTCCACCTCGGATGTAAGGCCTCCCATGACGCCAGCGAGCGCGACGGCCTGCTCGGGCGTGGCGATCACGGTCATGTCGGAGGTCAGCACGCGGTCGGCGCCGTCGAGGGTGGTGAACCGTTCGCCGTCCTTCGCGGGGCGCACGATCACCTTCACGTTGCCGTCGGCGTCGGCGAGCGTGTCGTAGTCGAAGGCGTGCAAAGGCTGGCCGTACAGGAACATGATGTAGTTGGTGACGTCGACGACGTTGTTGATGGAGCGCGCGCCTGCAGCCGTTACGCGTTCAGCCAGCCAGTCGGGCGACGGGCCCACCTTGACACCGTCGATCACGCGGGCGGTGTAGCGCTGGCAGCGCTCGACGTCGGTTATCTCGAGCTGCACGGAATCGGCGACGTTCGGTCCGGCCGTCACCGCATCCAGCCTGCCCATGTCGGACTGCAGGGGGTCTTTCACGGCAGACTGGTACATAGCGCCTATCTCCCGCGCGAGGCCGGCCACCGACAGGCAGTCGGGACGGTTGGGCGTTATCTCCAGGTCGAGCACCGTGTCGCCTTCGCCGAGGTAGTCGGAAAAAGGCATGCCCACGGGCGCGTCCTCGGGAAGGACCCAGATGCCCTCGTGCTCGGTTCCCTGGCCCAGCTCGCGCTTGGAGCAGCACATCCCGCAGCTCACGACGCCGCGCAGCTTGCTCTTCTTTATCTTGAAGCCGCCGTCTTCGCTCGGCAGCATCGCGCCCACGGTGGCCACGGGCACCTTGATGCCCTGGGCGATGTTCGGGGCGCCGCAGACGATCTGCAGGGGCTCGTCGGCGCCGACGTCCACCGTGACCACGTGCATGTGGTCCGAATCGGGGTGCTCCTCGCAGGTCAGGACATGGCCGACCACCACCCCTTCGAGCGCGCTCCCCAGCTTCTCGACGCCCTCGACGCCGGTGCCCGTAAGGTCCAGCCGATCGCAGAACGCCTGGGTGTCCGCAGGAACGTCAACGTAGTCATTGACCCATTTGAGTGACAGCTTCATATTTCCACTCTCTCTAGAATTGCCTAAGGAAACGCATGTCGCCTTCCAGCAGCATGCGCAGGTCGGGAACGTCGTACTTCAGGCACGCGATGCGCTCGACGCCCATCCCGAAGGCGAACCCGGAGTACACCTCGGGGTCGATGCCGCTCATCTGCAGCACGTTCGGGTCCACCATGCCGCACCCGAGGATCTCGAGCCAGCCGGTGCCCTTGCACATGCGGCATCCCTCGCCGTGGCAGATTCCGCAGCTCACGTCGACCTCGGCCGACGGCTCGGTGAACGGGAAGTAGTGGGCGCGGAAGCGCGTCCTGCGGTCGGGCCCGAATATCTGCTTGCACACGAAGTCGAGCGTTCCCTTGAGGTCGCCGAACGTGATTCCCTTGTCGACGACCAGGCCCTCGATCTGATGGAACTGGGGAAGATGGCTTGGATCGGCCACGTCGCGCCGGTACACCTTGCCGGGCACGATGACGTATATCGGAAGCTCGCGGTCCTCCATGG
>CAQLOA010000142.1 GCA_948829205.1 uncultured Eggerthellaceae bacterium | reverse complement strand
GGCGCCGCGCCGCGTCCAGGTCGTCGTAGACGTATTCGGGGTCGGCGTACGAGCCCGCCACCTTGCCGGCGGCCCCAAGCCGCCTTTCGCGGATCCCCACCAGCACGTCGGGGGTGGACATGAGCCCGAAGATGCGCGAACGGTCCACGTCGAACAGCTCCTTGGGGGGCTCGGTGTGAAGGTCCAGGGGCACGTTCGCCACATGATAGCCCTGCTGCGCCAGATAGATGCACAGCGGCGTCTTCGACGTGCGGGACACGCCGAGTATCACGATGTCCGCCTTGGGAAGGTCCTGCGGATTGCGCCCGTCGTCGTGCTCGATCGTGAACTCCAGCGCTTCGACCCTGTGGAAGTAGTTGATGTCCGCCACGCGCAACGCTCCCGGAACGTCCTTCGGGACGAGGCCACTCAGCTCGGATATGGCGTCGATGGCGGCGGTCAGCAGGTCCACGCCGTATATGTTGTCGTGCGCGTCGATGTAGGCGCTCACCTCGTCGCGCAGCGGGGCATGCACCAGCGTGTAAAACACCACCAGCCTGTCGTCGCCGAGCGTCTCGCAATGGTAGCGGGAATGCTCGTCCAGCCACGAGATAACCTGCTCGGCCGTCTTCACCTTGCCCATGACCTCGATCTTTGGGTTCTTCACGCCGAACTGCGCAGCCGCCGCCTGCGCCACGGCTCGGGCCGTCTCGCCTACGGAGTCCGACAGCACGTGGATGGTGGGAATCTTGGGGGTCGAGCCCTCGTCCATGGTCGATCCTGCCTCCTGTGAAGAAGGGAGGCCTCCCCCGCGCAGGAAGGCCTCCCGAAGACGGTCGTGCGCCTTGATGCTACTTCCTCTTGTGCTGGATGAGGGAGAAGTCGGCGATGTTGGAGAACACCCCGACGAAGCGGTTCAGCAGACGTATCCGGTTCTCGCGGATGCGAGCGTCGTCGTCCATGACCATCGTGGACTCGAAGAAGTCGTCTATGGGACCGCGCAGCCCCGCCAGGCCTTCCAGCGCCTGAGGGTAGTCGCCTGCCTGAAGCGCTTCGGCCACCTGGGTGGAGACCTCGTCGATGGCTCGCGACAGGCGCTGCTCCGACTCGTCGAACAGCGCGGCGTCGACGCCTTCGCCAAGCCTGGCGTCGCGCAGGTTGTTGGCGCGGGCGTAGGCGCTTGCAAGGTCGTCGAACAGCTCGGGCGACTCCTTGATTGCAGCCGTCAGCGCCTCGGTGCGCCTGACCACCTCGGTGGGCTCCACCACCCCCGCGGCAAGCACCGCGTCGATGGTCCCCACGTCGTTGCCAGCCTCGTGCAGCATCACCTTGGTCCTGGTGGAGAAGAAGTCGACCACCTCCCCGCGCACGGCGGCCACGTCGAAGTCGAGCCCGCCCTCTCGGTAGATGGAGAGCGACGCGTCGATGGCCGCATCCAGCGAGACGTCGAGCCCCGCACGAAGTATCGCGATGACGCCAAGCGCGGCACGGCGCAATGCGAAGGGGTCCGACGAGCCGGTGGGAGCCTGTCCTATGGCGAACAGGCCGCATATGGTGTCGACCTTGTCGGCGAGGGCGACCATGCGCCCTACGAGGTCGGCCGGAGGCTCATCCCCTGCGAAGCGGGGACGGTAGTGGTCGGCGATGGCCTGCGCGACGCGCTCGTCCTCCCCCGCCGCCGCGGCATAGTAGGAGCCCATGACGCCCTGCACGCTGGTGAACTCCACGACGGCATTGGTGACCAGGTCGGCCTTGGCGAGCCTTGCCGCACGCGCCACCATGTCGGCTTCGGCGTCGCTCACGGCGGCATCCATGCACAGCTTCTCGGACAGCTGCACCACGCGGTCGGTCTTGGCGCGCATGGTGCCCAGCTTCTCCTGGAACACCACCTCGTCCAGGCGCTCGACGTAGCCCTCCAGCGGAACCTTCAGGTCCTCCTCGTAGAAGAACTTGGCGTCGTAGAGCCTGGCCGCCACGACGCGCTCGTTGCCGTCTATGACGTTGTCGCTGTAGGCCGGGTCGCCGTTGGACACTATGATGAAGCGATTCGTGAGCGAGCCGTCGCGGTACAGGGGGAAGTAGCGCTGATGCATAAGCATGGCGTCGACGGTTATCTCCTCGGGAACCTTCAAGAACTCCTCGTCGAAGGACCCGACGAGCACCGTGGGGTACTCGGAGAGGTTCACGACCTCTGCCAGCGTCTTCGCAGGCAGAACCGCGGTGCACCCGGGGTTGTCCTGTTCGGCCTTGCGCACGTTCTCCTCGATTAGCGCGCGCCTCTCGCGTTCGGTGGGAACGACGAAGGCGGCGCGAACGACCGATTCGTACCGGTCGGCGCTGGGTATCTTGTGCCTGCCGGGCGCCAACACCCTGTGCCCCATGGTGAAGTCGGACGAGGCGACGCCGGCGTACGACAACTCGACCACCTCGTCGCCCAGCATGGCGGCAATCCAGCGCACCGGGCGCGAGAACAGCTCTCGGTGGCTTCCCCACTTCATCGACTTGGGCCACGAAATGGCCTCGATGACCCCCTTCAGCACGTCGGGAAGAAGCGACGCGACGTCGGAGGACGGGATGGACTTGCGTGCGAACACGTAGTCGGTGCCACCGTCGTCGCGCACCTCGAGAGCCGACACGTCCACGCCCTTGCCGCGGGCGAACCCTTCGGCGGCCTTGGTCGGGTTGCCGGCGTCGTCGAAGGCTATCTTGACGGAAGGGCCCTTGTATTCCTCGTCTACGGCCTGGGTTTGCGCAGCGACGTCCGAGACGACCGCCGCGAGGCGCCGCGGAGAGCTGTAGACCTTCACATCGCCCCTGGGGATGCGGGCGTCGTCCAACGCGCGCGGAACCAGCTCGCCGAACTGCTTGGTGGCGGCCTGGAGGTCGAAGGCGGGGATCTCCTCGGTGCCTATCTCGAAGAGAAGTGTCTGGGTGCCGCTAGTCATCGGTGCGCTCCTTCCCGTCGGAGGGCTCCGGGCAGGCCTCTCCCACCACCTTGTCCATGTACTCGGCGCAGCACGCCTTCGCTATCGTGCGCACCCGCAGGATGTAGCCCATGCGCTCGGTGGCCGATATGACGCCGCGTGCGTCGAGCAGGTTGAACGCGTGCGAGCATTTCAACACGTAGTCGTATGCAGGAAGGGGAAGCCCTGCCTCCAGCGTGCGCAGGCACTCCTTCTCGTATCTGTCGAACTCGCCGAACAGGAACTCGGTGTCGGCCACCTCGAAGTTGTACGCGGAGAACTCGCGCTCGTTCTCGAGGAACACGTCGCCGTAGGTGAAGACGGTGCCGTCGGCGCCGCGGCTCCAGACGATGTCGTAGACGCTGTCCACGCCCTGGATGTACATGGTGAGGCGTTCGAGGCCGTAGGTTATCTCAGCCGGGACCGGGAAGCACTCGAAGCCGCCGACCTGCTGGAAGTACGTGAACTGAGTGACCTCCATGCCGTCGATCCAGACCTCCCAGCCAAGGCCCCATGCGCCGAGCGTGGGCGACTCCCAGTCGTCCTCGACGAAGCGCACGTCGTGCTTGTCGGTGTCGATGCCTATCGCGCGCAGGCTGTCGAGGTAGAGGTCCTGGACGTTGTCGGGCGATGGCTTCAGGATCACCTGGAACTGGTAGTAATGTTGCAGACGGTTGGGGTTCTCGCCGTAGCGCCCGTCGGTCGGGCGCCGCGAGGGCTGCACGTAGGCGGTGCGCCACTTCCCCGGACCGAGCGACCGCAGGGTGGTCGCCGTGTGGAACGTGCCGGCGCCGACCTCGTTGTCGTATGGCTGCACCACGACGCATCCCTGGTCGGCCCAATAGCGCTGAAGGCGCATTATCACGTCCTGGAAGGTGGGCGCTTCGGGCGCCGCCTTCCCCTTGCTGTTGCTGGTGCTCATGGTTGCTCCTCGCACTCTTCCGCCATTGCCGCCGCATGCGCGGCGCCGATGACGCGCCCTGTCCCCGTTGGGACCGGGCCGCCTGTTCCTATTCCAACAATCCGAACTGGTCTATCGGCCAGTACACGAGCACGGCCTTCCCGCTGATGCTGGACACGGGCACCGAACCGAAGTACCTGGAGTCCTGCGAGTTGGTCCTGTTGTCGCCCATCACCCAAACCTCTCCGGAGGGAACCG
>CAQLOA010000141.1 GCA_948829205.1 uncultured Eggerthellaceae bacterium | reverse complement strand
GTCTAGCACCGAGCTGGCAAGCTCCACCTTGCCCGAAGGCGTGAGCCAGCCCTCGGGCCCATAGGGCGTGTTGGGCACCATGCGCTGGGCGCAGGCGTCGCCAAACGTCAGCCCCAGCGGAGCCAGCCTCCAGTCGAGGAAGGCGCGCTCGTCTTCCCAGGGGAAGTCGTCGGCGAAGCCCAGTCGATCGGCAAGACCCTTCGCTACGGAGAACCAGCTGCGGCATCCCTCCACGCGCGGGTAGAACGCCTGGCTCGCCTCGGCGAAGGGCGCCACGTCGAAGGGCTTTCCCAGCGTGTCGCGCTCGGCCCACATGTCGCCCGGCAGCACGAAATCGGCCAGCTGTGCGGTGGGCGTCAGCCAGTTCTCGAACACCACCAGAAGATCCAACGCCTGCAGGGCCTGCTGTATGCCGGACTGGCCGGCGTAGCTCATCAGCGTGTTGTTGGCCACCGAAAGCAACGCACGCACGCGGTAGGGGCCCTCGCCACGCATGGCTGCGAACACCGCCGGCGGCACGGCGCAGTGCGACGTGGCAAGGATGTCCGGCTCGTAGCCGACGCCGGCCCGCTTCAGCGCTCCTTCATAGAGCGCGCTGGCACGCGACGTCAGCAGCGGATGGGCTTCGGCGCCCAGCTGCTTTGCACGCTGCGATTCGCTCAGCAGGTCGAAGCGGCAAACCTCCGTGTTCGTGACGAACCCATGGCTCGGTGCGAACACCTTCTCCGATTTGCCCAGGAACCCGCATATGGCCCGCAGGATGCATTGCGCCTGAATGAGCGATGTCGAGTTCGTCTGCATGTCGGCCGTGACGCCCCAGGGGATGATGGCGGCCTTCGCGCGGGCGTACATGCGGGCGGTCTCACGCACGTCGTCGGCGGAGATCCCGCAGGTTTCCGCCACGGCTTCCGGCGTGTAGCCGGCCACGCGGCGACGAAGCTCTTCGAACCCTGCGCACTGGTCGGCCACGAACTCGGCGTCGTAGAGGCCTTCGTCGATTATCACGTTGATCCATCCCAGGGCCAGTGCTGCATCGGTGCCGTAGCGGATGGCGAGGTGCCTGTCGGCCACGCGCGTCGTGTCGGTCGTGCGCGGGTCCACCTCGATAAGCGTGGCGCCGCGGTCCTTGGCCGCCTTCAGGCGCAGGTATTCGACAGGCCAGAGCTCAGGGCCTCGGTCTTGACCGAAGTAGACGATGCAGTCGGCCGCCGCCCAGTCGCTGGCGGTGGGGCCGCCGTACACGGCTCGGTGCACCTGGAAGGTGTTCCCCATGCACAGCTCGAGCGCGGTTATGTAGTTGGGGCTTCCCAGGCGGTTCATCAGGCGGCGCGTCAGGCCGCCGAACCCGTGGTTAAGCGGCATCTCCGACGCCGCGATGGCCTCCGGTCCGCTCTCGTCGACTATCGCTTGCAAGCGCTCGGCTATCTCGTCGAGCGCATCGTCCCAGGTGATTTCCTCGAATTCGCCGCTTCCCTTGGGGCCGACGCGCCGAAGGGGAGTGGTCAGGCGGTCGGGATGCAACCTGTATTCGTCTATGAGGTGCGCCTTCGAGCAGATGGCCGGGAACTCTGGGTTCGCGGGCGACACATGGAGTTCGCCCTCGGCCTCCTCTGCCGCAATCGCGCAGCCACCGTCGCAGAACGTGCAGGTGGCGATCTTCTTCCCCATGAGGGTCCCTTCCTGCGCGCTTGCAGTGCGCATATGGTTGGGGTGACCGGATACTCCCAGTATACCTCCCGCTCGCTCTTAGCTTGCGTTGGTGCGAGGAAGGCATGCCTTCGGTTTGCTCCTGCGACGACAGGGAAACGCTCGTATACCGCGCTCTTTGCATGGCCAACCATATAGATAAGGACGATCTCTGCAAGGAGGAGCTCCTGCTTGAGCACACCATTGCGACGAGGGTTTTTGTTTCCTGAAATCGTCAAAAATCGTAAAAGAAATACCAGGTCAAAGCCATATTTTCAAAAAGTTGTTTCCTAGAATTCACCTCTTTTTCTTCCTATAATCATCGACAGCGAAAAGGGCCTAAACCGACAGAGGGAGGGGAAGAATGGCCGATTCAACGAGTGTTCGGAAGGGGATGACCCGCCGATCGTTCCTCAAGGCATCGGGCGTTGCGGCAGGAGCCTTGGGCTTGGCCGGTGCGGCAGGCATGGTCACGTCCGACGGATGGCTGTCCACCGCCGAGGCGGCAACCGAGGAGCGTGTCGCGCGCACCTACCATCAGAGCCATTGCGGGGGCATGTGCTCGCTTGCCTGCACGGTGCGCGACGGGCGAATGGTCAAGGTGCAGCCCAACGGGGTGGGCAACCCTGACTTCCAGACCATATGTCTCAAGGGCATATCGGAAGTCGCCCACATTTATGGAAAGGGCCGCGTGCAGACCCCGCTCAAGCGCGTGGGCGAACGGGGTTCGGGGAAATTCGAACCGATAAGCTGGGATCAGGCGCTTGACGAGATAAGCGACCACATCAAGGAGACGCAGGCGGCCTACGGGCGCGATTCCGTCATGGTGGTGGCAACCGCCGAGGCCGACTTCGGATTCCTTGCACCCATGCTGGGGGCTCAAAACGGTGGATTCGACGGAATCGACGTAGGCATCGGCAACGGTCTCGACCCGGCGATGGGCTTCGGTTCGGGGTACGCCATGTGCGCACCCGAGGCACGCGACTGGCAGCGTTCCAAGCTCGTGCTGACCGTTGGGTCGAATTATTGCGAATCCAGCCTGCCGAACTGCTTCACCTTCATGGACGCAAAGGACGCGGGCGCGCACATGGTGACGGTCGATCCGCACTATTCGACCACGGCCTCGAAGTCCGACGAGTGGATCCCTATCGAGCCTGGCACCGATGCGGCGCTGTTCCTTGGGATGGCATCGCACATCATCGACAACAATCTCGTCGATGAGGACTTCATGCGTCAGCATACGACCATGCCGTTCCTCGTGGATGCCGAGACCGGACTGCTGCTGCGCGACCATCCCGAAGCGCAGGACCGGGAAGAGCCTGAAACGGGCGAAGAGAACCCCTATTTCGTCATCGACCCCGTCACGGGTTCGGCGGCCCCTCACACTGTTTGCGCGAATCCGGAGATTTCTGGCGTTGCGGACGTTGCTGGCCGCAGGGCGGTCACGGTCTGGGACCTGCTCGTCGAGACGCAGCGGCCCTACACGGTCGAATGGGCGGCGGAGATCACCGGCATAGACGCCGAACGCATAGCCTCCTTGGCCGAGGAGTACGCCGAGGGACCGTCCTCGCTCGCGCTTGGATGGGGTGGCAACGACAAGATGACCAACGCCGACATCGCAGGCCATGCCGCCGCAATCCTTGCGGCCATAACCGGAAACGTCGGCAAGCCCGGCGCCGGCGTCGGCGTTTACGTCGGGCAGTCCTACAACAGCTATGCTCCGGCCCTGGGCGCGTGGGAGATGCCAACTGATTGGGAGGCGGTCACCTCGGAGGTGAGCATCTACGACATGCCCTTCAAGGAGAACAACTGCCACGCCGCGATCTTCTGCGGCGACATCGTGGCGCAGCACATGGCCAACATGGGTGAAACGTGCGAGTGGGTGGACACGCTTGACTTCGTCGTCACCATGGACCCGTACTTCACCGAAGGCGCCAAGTGGTCGGACTACATCCTGCCATGCACCTCGCGCTTCGAATACGACGAACCCTTCGGGAACGTCAAGACGGGCTACAGCCAGATCGTGATACAGGAGAAGGTCATAGACCCCCTCTTCGAGGCTCGCACCGACCTTTGGATCCAGCGCGAGCTGGCGAAGCGGCTTGGTCTGGAGGGCGGCATTCCCGAGAGCTCCGTCGATCGCTGCAATGCCATCCTCTCCACATCCGAAGAGCCTTGGGTGTCGAAGCTTACGGTCGAACAGATCTCGGAAGAGGGTGCGGTTTGGCCCGTTCCCGACCGCGAGGAGATACGCGAGGTGGTTCCCGACCGCGTGTTTCCCACGCCTTCGGGGCGCATGGAGCCCTACTACGACAGCATGGTTCCCTTCGACCAGCAGCTTCCCAAGTGGGAGGCTTGCGAAGAGATCGGAGACGAGGCCCTGCGCGAGAAATTCCCCTTGCAGCTCACTAACACACGAACCCGCTTCCGCATCCATAACC
>CAQLOA010000140.1 GCA_948829205.1 uncultured Eggerthellaceae bacterium | reverse complement strand
GAATTAAGCTTGTTCTGCATGTCCTTGAGCTTGTTAAGAGCCTCGTTCGCCTGAGCCTTCTTCTCGGCTGCGGTGACTGCGTATGCATCAAGTGGGTTCGTTGCCGTGAGGGCGGTTGCTGCGCCTATGGTTGCTGCGGCGCCTACGAATGCACGTCTGCTGAGTGCAAGGTTCTGCTCGCTCTTCAAAATGGATTACCTCCCGGATTGAGCATATGTCGTGATTGCAAACATGTGCTTTCATGATAGCACGAAGGCAACGGCCTGCAAAACGCATGTGCAGATTCCGCGAAGTCGCCCTGTTCAACGTCCCAGAGCTGAGACCCTAGTTGACGGAGGGCTTCGCGCGGTCGACGAAGTATATGCGGTACCACATGAGGAACATCCACACTATCCAGATCTTGCGGCTGCGGTCGGCGCCCGCCTTGTGTTCGTCCAGGATTCGCACAAGTTCGTCGGTGTCGAAGAACTGCTCGGCCTCGGGCCCGGTGAACCATTCCCTCACCTGGTCGTAGTACCTGTCCTCGCGCAGCCATTTCACTATGGGCACCGGGAAGCCAAGCTTCTCCTTGCGCGCCCAGTCCTCGGGAATGGCTCGTTCCGCGGCCTCGCGCAGCGTCATCTTCGTCTCATGCTCGGTGACGCGCAACGGCGTGGGAATGGTGCGGGCCACGTCGAAGACGCCCTTGTCCAAAAACGGCACGCGGCTTTCGAGCGAATGGGCCATGGACATCTTGTCGGTCTTCAGCAGGATGTCGCCAACAAGCCAGAAGAACTGGTCGACGTACTGCATCTGCGTGACCTGGTCGTAGGCGCTGGCCTCGGCGTACGCTGCAGACGTGACGGCCTGCGGCATGCGGGCACCCTGCGAGCCCTTGAGAATGCGAGAGCGCTCCTCTGGCGTGAATGCGACGCCGTTGGCGTTCGTGTAGTACCAGTCGCTGACGGACTCGCTTGCGCGCTCGAGGTAGTTGGCTCCGCGAACGCCCAGCTTCCGCAGGAGCTTCGAAGCGCCCTTGAGCAGGGGCTTCGGACACCATCCCAGCTTGCCGCTGTCGAGCGGAGCCTGGTATATCCTGTAGCCGCCGAAGAACTCGTCGGCCCCCTCGCCGGAAAGCACGGCCTTCACCTGCTCGGCCGCAAGCTTGTCGACGAAGTAGAGTGCGACCGCCGAAGGGTCGGCCGAGGGCTCGTCCATGTGCCACTGCACGAGGGGAAGCGACTTCCAGTACTCCTCCTCGCCTATGTGGTGGCTGTAGTTCTCCACGCCCAGCTCGTCTGCCAGCTCCTTCGCCCACGATATCTCGTCGCGCTCGCCCTTCTCGGAGCCGTACTCAGCGAAGCCGACCGTGAACGTCTTGATGCCGGGGTTCTCCTTGGCAAGGCATGCCGCCATGTAGCTGGAGTCTATCCCGCTCGAAAGGAAGCTTCCCACCTCGACGTCGGCGACGTTGTGGTAGCGCACGCTTACGCGCATTTCGGCGTCGATGCCGTCGACCGTCTGCTGCCTGGAACGTGCGCCGTCCGCGTCGAACTCGGGCCTCCAGTAACGCCTGGTCTGGACGGACCCGTCGGCCTTGACCCGCATGCAGTGCGCCGGAGGAAGCTTGAACACGCCCTTGAAGAAGGTCTCGTCAAGCGCGCTGAACTGGAAGCACAGGTATTGCTGGAGGGCCTCCATGTTGAGCTCGCGCTCGTAGGACGGGTGCTCGAGTATGCATTTGATCTCGGACGCGAACACGAACTGAGTGCCCTGCATCGTGTAGTAGAAGGGCTTGATTCCGAAGAAGTCCCGCGCGCAGAAAAGCTCGCGCTCGGCAAGGTCCCAGATGGCGAAGGCGAACATGCCTCTCACCTTCTGGAGGACCTCCTCGCCCCATGCGATATAACCGACCAGCAGGGCCTCGGTGTCAGACCTTGTCTGCAGCGTCCAGCCCTCTTCGACGAGCTGGTCGGATATCTCCTGGTAGTTGTAGATCTCGCCGTTGAACACGATGGCGAAGTCGCCAGTGGCGAGCATCTGCTCCTCGGTTCCGCATGGAGCGCCGTCCTTGCGGTAGGAAGGCGACGTTATGCGAGCCTCATGCTCGCCCGTCGAACGCACCATTGGCTGGTTGCCGGCTTCGAGGTCGATGAGCGAAAGCCGCCTGTGTCCCAACGCGATTCCATCGGCGACGTAGAATCCTTCTCCGTCCGGCCCGCGATGGGCCATTACGTCACACATGGACTCGAGGACGGGGCGAGAGCCCTCCCCTGCTTCGGTGAAGCCGCAGATCCCGCACATGCCGGACTAGTACCTCGTATAGATCATGCCGGACTGGACGGGGCCGACCTTGACGGTCTCGCCCGCCTGGGGTGCATGAATCATCTGGTTGTTGCCGATGTAGATGCCGCAGTGGTGGCTGTTGCAGCAGATGTCGCCAGGCTGCGGGTTGCCAACGCGCGGCCATTTGGTGAAAGAGCTGGCGGTGCCAAGGCGCTTGCCGTAGACGCCGCTGAGGCAGAAGCTGACAAGGCCGGAGCAGTCGAAGCTTCCCGGTCCGCACGCGCCCCACACATAGGGCTTGCCTATCTCGCCATAGGCGCGGCTGACCGCCGTGCCTCCAACCGTCTGGGGGTAGTTGTCGCCGTCCCTGTGGTTCTGACGCTCGCGTTCGCGTTCCTGCTCGGCGCGGCGCCGCTCGGCTTCCTCGGCGGCCTTCCTCTCCGCTTCGAGAAGCGCTGCCGCCTCGGCACTGAGCTGCTGGTAGCTGGCTTCGTACTCGTCGACAAGGCCCTGCGTTTCGGCGACGATCTGCTCGGCGCGGGCCTCTTCCTCGGCCGCGACCTTCTCCTCGGCCTCGAAGACCTCCTTCTGCTGCTGGACGTCGGCCCGCAGCTCCTTGGTCTGCTCGACCATCTGGCTGTCGTTCTCGTTCATGTCGTTGAGGACGTCCCAGTTGGTGGTGAACGCCTGGAAGGTGGTGGCGCCGAGAAGCATATCTATGAACGACGACGACCCCGACCGGTACATGTTGCGGGCCCGCACGCCAAGCTTCTCCTGAAGGTCCGATATCTGGGTGGACGCCTCGTCGATCCTGTTCTGGGCGTCCTCCATCTTAGCCTGCGCCTCCTCGCGGCGGCCCATGGCCTCCTCGTAGGAAGCGGAAGCCTCCTGGAGCTTCGACTGCATGGCGTTGAGCTTGGCCATCATCGCCTCGGCTTCGGCCTTCTTCTCGGCCGCCGTGGCTGCATGTGCCTGGATGGGATCGGCTGCGCCGAGCACCAATGCCGCCGTAGCGGTGGCCGCACAGCCCACGAAGGCACGTCTGCTTAGTGTGTTTTGCTCGCCCATTGGGAAACTGCCTCTCTGTTTGAGCATATGCTTCGATTTTGCAAACATGGGCGTCAACTATAACACTCTGGGCGCCTTCCTCAAAATCAAGCCGCTATCCTGCACATATATTCCGCACATCGGCATGCATGGACCGAACCGGTGCGGGAAGCGGCAAGCGTGCCATTGGAACACGTCCAACGGCACGCTCCGAAGCCTATTCCCCGTCGAGGGCGACCGCGGCGGCCTTCTCCACCTTCACGGACTGCGTCTGGGCAAGCGCCTCTATTTCGGCGTCGGTGTCCATGTAGTGGTCGAACTCGTCCTTGATCGCGTCGGAGGGCTCGGGTGTCAGAAGGCTGACCACCACGATGAACAGGTACGAGATTATGAACGAAGGCAGCAGCTCGTAGATTCCGAACACGCCCCCGAGCGGCGCCAGCAGGTTGTGCCAGATGAGCACGCAGGCGGTCCCTGCCAGCATTCCTGCCAAAGCGCCCTGTTTAGTGGTGCGCTTCCAGTACAGGCAGCAGAGCGTGAGCGGGCCGAACGATGCGCCAAGGCCGGCCCATGCATAGCTGACGACCCCGAAGATCGAGGAGTTCTCGTCGGCCGCCACGAAGATTCCGAACAGGAACACCACGATAAGCGTGATGCGGGCGACGATCATGACCTGGTTGTCGGTGGCGTCCTTCTTTATGACGCCGCGGAAGATGTTCTCGGCAACGCTGGAACCCGCGATGAGCAGGTAGGACGAGGACGAGGACATGGATGCTGCGAGGATGCCCGAAACAACCACGCCGCACAGGAATGCGGGAAGCATCATCTGCGACAGCAC
>CAQLOA010000139.1:3225-4167 GCA_948829205.1 uncultured Eggerthellaceae bacterium | reverse complement strand
TGAAAGAGCTGGCGCAGGCCTTCGCCTTCCTTGGGAATTCATTCCTCAAGCCCATGAGCCAGACCTCCGACGTGGCCTTGGACTGCGGGTTCTGGGCATCCTTTCCCGACTTCGACGACGAACCAGTCGCCGATGCCCTGGAGCGATGCTTTCAATGGGCCGCTGAAGGGGAAGGCGCCTCTCGAGACGAGCGCGTCCGCGAGGTTTCCGTCGAGTACGCAAGGCTGTTCGTGGGGCCGCCCGAGCCTGCTGCTCCTCCTTGGGAGACGTTCTATGAGCGCGAAGGCGTCGTGTCGGGCTTCGGCGAGCCTACCTTCCGCATGCGGGGGCGCCTTCGCGACCTGGGCCTTGCTGTAAGCAACGAGAACAACCAGTACGACGACCACGTCGGTATCGAGCTTTTATGCTGCAGCGAGTACGTGCTTAGAGGGATTGGCGATAAGGCCGTACTGGACGAAGGCCGTTTTTTCGCCGCCGATTCATTCAGGCCGTGGCTGCAGCGCTTCTCGCTGCGCTTGAAGGAATGTTCGGCTGGCTACTATGGCTTGCTGGCCGACCTTGCTTCGACGCTTGTGGGGCTGCTTGCCGACCTGCCAGGGCCGATTGGTAGCCCGAATTCGCGGCAGACTTTCGGCTAGCCGGCCATTTTGTCCATCCGACATCGGCCTGAACCGCCCCTTTTTTTCGGCGCGGTTCACGCCAGCACCCGCTTTCGCGTGCCGTATAATGGCCTCGAAGCGGGTGCTGTTCGTTATAGGGGCGCGTCGTATCACATAGGAGGGCGGAGCGATGGATTGTGCGAGGGCCCATGCCGTCACCCTATGGTGCGCCGTTTTAGGGAAGGCCCAACGCGGGCTTGCGCAGCTCGCGCCGAAGGACGTCCCGCTCGTCCAATTCCGGCTTCTCGTCCAATTTTCGCTTCCCGGCTGTGAGCGACTGGGG
>CAQLOA010000139.1:0-3215 GCA_948829205.1 uncultured Eggerthellaceae bacterium | reverse complement strand
GGTATTGAAGCCAGACGATGCCGACGCCATTCTTGAGGTCATGAAGGAAGGCGGCCTGGTCGAGAAGGTCGCCTCAGGTTCCTGCTACGAGGCAACCGAAAGCGGAAGGCGCCTGGCATCCGGGTTCGTTTCGCGCCTCGACGAATTCTTCTTTTCATGCGTCGGCTCCCTGTCGGACCAAGAGGCTGCCGTTGCAGGCGCGCTGATGCGTTCGGCGCTTCTCGTCCCGGGAGGGTTCCACGAGGGAAGGGACGTCCTAGCTGGAGCGGACGAAAGCCGGTGGCCGCCCCTTTGCCTCCTTGCATTCTCTACCGTCTTCCAAGTGCTCACGACGACCTCGAAGAGGGCTACGGGCCTGTCGTTCACCGACTTTCGATTCCTTCTCGAGCTATACCCGAAGAAGAGGCATGGGTGCAAGACCCACAGGGCGAAGGACATGGTGCGCTTCCTGAGGACGGGGAGAGCCTACGTGACTACGGCTTCGGTGCGGCTGGAAGACCAAGGCTACATCTCGCGCATTCCGGACGAAAACGACGCTCGCGGGGTCCTGTTCCAGCTCGAGCCGGCCGGATACCTCTGCGTGCAGGACGCCATCGAGGACGTCTGGGCGGTTCTCGTGGCGTTTTACGGCGATGCCTGTGGGGGCAGGGTCGTGCTGGGAGCCATCAAGAAGCTGCTCGTCGCCGAGGATGCGGCGTTGGGATGCATGGCGGTGGGCTGATGGCAAGGCGTCCTTTTCAAGAGTCCAACTATGCAGAACTAGACGAGGCGTGGCAGACCTGTGCCGTGAACTGTGGGTCTCGCTGCTTGTTGCGTTTTCGCGCCAAAGACGGCAAGGTGCTCTGGACCGAGACCGACCGCGGCGATGACGAGCCCGGAATGCCCCGCATGCGCGCATGCCTTCGGGGTCGTGCGATGCGGTACTGGCTTGACTGTCCCGAACGGCTGAACGAGCCTTTGCGCCGCGTGGGGCCAAGGGGTTCGGGCGAATTCGAACCCATAGGGTGGGACGAGGCATTGGACGAGGTCGCCGGCCGAATAAGGTCGACTGTGGAAAAGTGGGGCAACGAGGCCGTGCTTATCCCATACGCGACGGGCGTCTGGTCCGGGTCGGGTTCGCCGTTCGAGAGGCTCATGAACTGCTATGGCGGGCATCTGAGGATTCATGGAGACTACAGCTGCGCCCAGTTGCAGTCCGCATGCGAGTTGCTTTATGGCGACGACGGATACTATTCGGGGTCGACGATAGACGAAGTGGCAAACACGGACATGCTCGTGATGTTCGGAGCCAACCCTGCGCTTACGCGCATGGGCGGGGCGAGCGGCGCATACCGGTTGGCGCAGGTCAGGGAACAGGCGCGCCTCGACGGTCACGCCATAAATGTGGTCTCCGTCGACCCGTACCATAGTGATGCTGCCATGCAGGACGGAGACGAATGGATTCCGATAAGGCCTGGGACCGACGCTGCGTTCGTGGCCGGTGTTGCTTATGTACTGATTTCCGAAGGCCTCGTCGACGAGGAATTCGTTCACTCCCATTGCATCGGCTACGACGAGGAGAACATGCCCGAAGGGGTCGACGCATCCAAGGGATATAAGAGCTACGTTCTGGGCACCTCGTCCGACGGAGTCGCGAAAACGCCGCGTTGGGCGGCAGAAATCACGGGATGCCCTTCTTCGAGGATCGTGTCTTTCGCCCACGATCTTGCAAGCGCAGAACGGGCGTTCGTAACCCAAGGTTGGGGCCCGCAGCGCACGGCCTGCGGCGAGCAGTCCGCCAGGGCTATATGCCTCCTGGCGATTCTTACCGGCAACATAGGTCTTCCTGGAACGAACAGCGGAACCAGGGAGAGGCTTTTCCGTTCCTCTGTGCCCGATGGCCTGGTTGGCAAGAATCCCGTGGAGGCATCGATTCCCGCCTTCCTGTGGTCGCGGGCCGTCGCGGACGGCACTTCCATGACCAAAGACAACTCGGGAGTAAGGGGCGTGGCCAAGCTGAGCGTTCCCGTGAAGCTTGTCATAAACCACGCAGGCAACGCGTTGACGAACCAGCATGCCGACATAAACCGCACGCATGACATCCTTTCCGACGAGGGCCTCTGCGAGTTCATCGTGGGCATAGACGTCGTCATGAACGACTCGATGCGCTATGCCGACATCGTCCTCCCCGATGTCGCGCAGGCCGAACAGGGCGCCATCGAGTCGTCCGGGAATTCCGACGGAATCGCTGCGGTCGTCAGCCGGGGCGAATGGGGAGCCGCCTTGCATGACAGGAGGCCCTCTTGGGACATAGCGCGCGAACTTGCCGCCAGGCTCGGCGTCGAGGAGGCATTCTGCGCCGACGGCGAAGGCCTGGACGATTACGAGTCCGCTCGCTGGAACCGCGGGAGGCTTGCGGGAGAGCCCATGCCGGCGAGCGGAGACTTACGAGGCGGCGTGACGCGCCTGCCACAGCATATGGGGAAAATCGCATACGAGGCCTTTCGACAGGACCCTTCCGGAAATCCCTTGCCGACCCCGTCCGGAAAGATCGAGATCTACTCGCGACGCGTGGCCGACAGACAGTCGAGGATGAGTTCCGAGGACGCAAGGCTCGTGAGCCCGATCCCCGCATACATCCCGGCCGCGGAGGGCTCTGAGGCGGCCGCCGCGTCCGGCGATTATCCGCTGCAGTTCATAAGCCATCATGGAAGGCAGAGCGCGCATTCCAGCTTTGCCAACGTCGCGCAGATAGAAGACGTCGTTCCGCGAAGGCTGCTTGTCAACCCCCTCGATGCGGAGCCGCTGGGCGTAGAGTCGGGGATGCGCGTGGCGGTCGAGAACGGCAGGGGCGCGTTGGTTTGCCGCGTGTGCGTGACGCCTAGGATAATGCCCGGAGTCGTCAGCCTTCCCGAAGGGGCATGGCACGATGCCGATATGGATGGAAGCCGGATCGACTGGGGAGGTTGCGCCAACACCCTCACTTCGGACGAGCCGACGGCATGGGCGAAGGGCAACCCTCACAACTCCTGCCTTGTGAGGATGCGCTTGCTGTCGGTCCAGGAAGAGAACGAGGCGGTACTCAGAGAAGGCTTGAGGGGCGGTGAATACAAATGAGTGAGAACGTCGTTCGTGCGGGCCAGTTCGGGTTCTCTTTCAACCAGAGGCGATGCACGGGCTGCAAGACCTGTGAAATGGCTTGCAAGGACTATCATGACCTAGGGTTGGCGTCGTCG
>CAQLOA010000138.1:2179-4196 GCA_948829205.1 uncultured Eggerthellaceae bacterium | reverse complement strand
GGTTCATGGTCTCCATCATCTCCAGCAACACTCCTGCGGAATGGGAGTCCAACGCACCCGTTGGTTCGTCGGCCAGGATCAGCTTGGGGTCGGACACGATGGCGCGAGCGGCGGCCACACGCTGCTTCTGGCCTCCCGACATCTGGTTGGGGTACTTGTTCAACACCTCCTTGACCCCTAGAGTTAGGGCGATGTCGTCCACCAGCTTCGGAATGCGGGAGGTGGGCGTCTTCTTTATCGTCAGGGCCAGCTCGATGTTCTCACGGCCCGTCAGGGTGTCCAGCAGGTTGAAGTCCTGGAAGATGAAGCCCAGCTCGTCGCGGCGGAACTTGGCCAGCGAGCGCCGGCCAAGCGCCGTTACGTCGCGTCCCGCCGCCACTATCTGTCCGCGCGACGGACGGTCTATTGTGGATATGCAATTGAGAAGCGTGGTCTTGCCGCTTCCGGAAGGCCCCATTATCGCCAGGTACTCGCCCTTCTTGACGTCGAAGCTGACGCCGTCGAGGGCCTTCGTGCGCACGTCTCTGCCGCCGAAGACCTTCTGAAGGTTCCTCACGGACAGCATCGAGGCGTCGCCTGCGTTCGCCATGGTCTTCATCGGGACTGCATAAGTCTCGGGCATTTCTCCTCCTTAGTTCGAGCTTGCAGTCCAAATGCTATGCTGCGCCCGCGCACCATGCCATCGAAGCGGCTTACATTCGGCTTACATTCCTGAAAGAATCGAGGCGCCTGAGATCGTGTGGGAACTCGAACATGACCCGGGTGCCCTTCCCCTGCTCGCTGGCTATGGCCACTCCCACGCCCATCGACTCGCACAGCCTGGCCACCAGGTACAGCCCGAGCCCCGTCGCGCTCCCCCGCTCGCGGCCGTTCTCCCCCACGAAGCCCATCTCGAAGACCCGGGGAACGTCGGAAGGCGGTATGCCGCACCCGTCGTCGGCCACCTGCAGCATCGTGTGCTCGCGTGGCGTTCCTTCCTCCTCGACCGAGGACGTGAAGACGACCCTGCTCGCGCCGTACTTCGCGGAATTCACCACCAGCTGCGACAGGATGAACACGACCCACTGCCTGTCGGACAGCACGAACGCTCCCTCGGGCACGTCCACCACAGGGGTGCATCCCGCCGCTATGAGGAAGCGCGAGTTGTGCTTGCAGGCCTCGCGGCACACAGCCGCCAGGTCGACCTTGGCGATGGCGTAGTCGCCCGACAGGAACGACGAGCGCGCGTAGAAGAGGGCCGACTCCACCTGCGACTCTATGCGCTCAACCTCGAGCGAGAGCTTGTCGGAGTCCTCGCCATGCATGCCGGCAAGCACCAGCTTGGATGCAGCTATGGGCGTCTTCACCTCGTGAACCCAGGCGTCGATGTAGCGCCTGTAGTCCTCGGCGTCACGCTCGGCCGCGGATATCTGGCGGTTGGCTGCCGACGTCAGCGACGTGGCGGCGTCAAAGGCGGCGCGCCCTTCCAGGAACTCGGGCTCGTCGAGCAGCGACCCCACGATGCAGGCGTCGGTCGTTCCCGCCGTCGCCTCCTCCAGCTGCCTGTAGAAGCCGCGCTTCCTGCAGTAGTCGTACCCGAGGGAGGCCACGGCGAAGGTCGCTACCACCGTTGCGACGAGAATCGACCCTTCGAGCGCCACACGTTGCAGAAAGCAGGCGGCGAACACGGAGAAGGTGCAAACGATCGTCAACAGGATCCTCATCTTGCTGTCGACGAGGTATTGGCCTAGCGTGAAGCGGATGCCATGGTCGTTTTCGGCCAAGTTTTCCGAATCGACGCTTTCGTTGCGACGGCTCATATCTGGTAGCCCATGTTGCGCCTGGTGGATATGAAGTCGTCGGGCACGCCGATGGACGCAAGCTTCGAACGCAGGCGGTTCACGTTGACGGTGAGCGTGTTGTCGTCCACGAACTCGTCGGACTCCCAAAGCTCGGTCATGAGGTCTGTTCTCGTGACGACGCTTCCCGGAGAGCGCATGAGCGTGTCGAGTATTCGCAGCTCGTTGCGGGTGAGCTC
>CAQLOA010000138.1:0-2169 GCA_948829205.1 uncultured Eggerthellaceae bacterium | reverse complement strand
GAGCTCAGCGGTGGCTCCCTCGTAGGAGACCTTTCCCGAGGCCAGGTCGAGCGAGATGCCTCCATGCTCGACGAGGGAGGAGTGCGCACCTTGCGAGCTGCGTCGCACCAGCGCCCTGATGCGTGCGACCAGGGCCGCCGGGCTGTAGGGCTTCGTCACGTAGTCGTCAGCTCCGAGGCCAAGGCCTATCACCTCGTCGAGCTCACGGTCGCTGGCCGTGAGCATGATCACCGGCGCATGCGAATGCTCCCTTATGGCACGGCACACCGAATGGCCGTCCGTGGCAGGGAGCATGAGGTCGAGGATTATGCAGTCGGGGGATGCCGTCAGCGCAGCGGACGCGATGTCGCGCGCCTCTCCCCTGCCGTCGTTGGAAGCGACCTCGAAGCCCTGCAGCTCGAGCAGGTTGCCCAGCTCGCGCCTCAGCGCGGCGTCGTCCTCGACGATGAAGACCTTCATGCAAGCCACCTCCGGTGCCGAACGTTTGGTTGCAAGCATGATACCCCACGGGCATGCGGCGGCGAGGCCAGGTGACAAAAGCGAACGTCCCCCGACATGCCTGTCCAACCCCAATGTTCCTTGCATGGCGGGATGATACGTGCTAGAGTGGTCAGCCCTTTGCCGCACGACGGCATCTTCCGCATTCCTTCTTCCTGCGACTTGCCCAAACGAGCGCGGGGCGCGGTCTCACCGATCCACGTCGAGCCAAGACACCCCTGCAAGGAGGAGCCTATGCACACCCATTCCCCGCATTGCGATCCCAGCCCGTCTACGCACGCCCCGGACCGAACAGGCAACGGCGCCAACCATACCGCCGTAGACCCCGTGTTCTCCGAGGAGGAACGGCACCTGGCCGAGACCGAGGCCATGCTGGAAGATGCGCTGGCCCTGGCCAGGTCGGTGTCGGACAGCGTCGAGGAGTCCTACGCCGAGACGAAGCGTTACCTGGCCGAAAGCCGCGGCGAGCTGGCCCCCGAGGAGATGCTTCAATCCAGCCTTGCCCTGCAGAAGGTGGACCTGGGGGCGGCCGCGGCGTCGGAGTCGTCCAGAAGGCTGGAGAAACAGATGGCGCAGCCCTACTTCGCGCGCGTCGACTTCCGCGTTGCAGACGGGACGCAGACCACGTACATCGGGGCATTCGCCTTCCGCCATCGCGGCAGGTCGGTGGTATCCGACTGGAGGTCTCCGGTGGCGTCGCTGTTCTACGACTCCGAGCCGGGGGGTGCCAGCGTGCAGACGCCTTCGGGAACCGTCGAAGGCGTGCTGGAGAGGAAGCGGCAGATCCGGGTGGAGGACGGAAGGCTGGAGTTCGCCGCCGACAGCACGTCTTCGGTGCGCGACGAGGTGCTCCAGCTGGAGCTCGCACGGGAATCCTCCTCGCACATGCGCACCATCGTATCGTCCATCCAGAAGGAGCAGAACGACATCATACGAGACGAAAGCACGCAAACGCTGGTCATCCAGGGCGCGGCGGGGTCGGGGAAGACCTCCATTGCGCTTCATCGCGTGGCGTATCTGCTTTATCGCCGCCGAGGGCGCCTGACGGCAGACTCCGTGACCATCGTCTCGCCGAACCGCGTCTTCGGCAGCTACATCGCGGACGTGCTGCCCGAGCTGGGCGAGGAACCCATCCGTCAGCTAGGCATGCACGAGCTGGCATCGCAGGTGCTGGGACCGCGCATCGACGTGGCGCAGGCACGCTCCTTCGTCGACGGCGTGGACGAGGCATGGCGCGAGAGGGCGCGGTTCAAGGCAACGCGAGAGTTCGCAGAACGGCTGACGGGATTCGTCGACTCCTCCGCACAGTGGATATTCCAAGCCAAGGACCTGAAGCGCGGCGAGTTCGAGCTGGACGCCGAATGGCTGAAAGCGAGATTCGCCTCCTATTCGGGTGTGCCCTTCGACGAGCGGCTCGAGATCGTGGCGGAGGATGCGCTGTCGTACCTGCGTGCGGAGACCTTCGAGCGGCATGGCGACGGCCTGCCTTCGGCCAAGCGGTTGCGAAACGAGCTGGCACGCATGTTGGCCGCCAAGGACGCCATGGCTCTGTACCGGCAGTTCTTCAAGCGAAACGACCTGCGAAGCATGCTCGAATGGAAGCAAGGCGACCCGCTCGAATGGGAGGACGCGTTTCCATTGGCGCTATGCAGCCTGGCGTTTGGCGAGAAC
>CAQLOA010000137.1 GCA_948829205.1 uncultured Eggerthellaceae bacterium | reverse complement strand
GCCGAAGGCGGCTTCGGCGGCCGCATGGGTCACGGATTGGGCCACGGCGTGGGCCTGCAGATCCACGAACTGCCAGTGCTTTCCACCCGCAACGAAGCGCCGCTCGAGGCGGGCAACGTCGTCACGGTTGAGCCCGGCATCTACATCCCCGGCCGCTTCGGAATGCGCCTGGAGGACTGCGGCGTCATAACCGATCGCGGCTACGAGCCCTTCACCCAGTCCACCCACGAGATGGTGGTGGTGTAAGCCTCTTCCGGTTACGGAATGCAAACCTTCCGGCTACCCGCACGTGGCGGGCGCGTTCCGCCGCGCCGTGCGCGGGTAGTCTGCCCTATCCTTTCTTCGACGCGAAAGCAATCGAGCGCCGAGGAGGGTTCCCTATGAATTTCATAATCAGATGGATAATCACCGCAGTAGCCGTGGCAGCGGCCGTCTGGCTGGTGCCGGGCGTGTTCGTGTGGAACGACAGCACGTGGGTGGCGGTGGTGCTGGTCGCGCTGCTGCTGTCGCTGATCGACATGTCGATCAAGCCCATCCTGCAGCTTTTCTCCATTCCCATCACGGTCATCACGCTGGGAATCTTCTACGTCGTGGTGAACACGCTGATGCTGTACCTGGCGGCGTGGTTGGCCAACGGGTTGTTCGGCGCCGGCTTCGAGATAGCCAGCTTCGGGAGCGGCTTCGTGGCGGCGCTCGTCATCTCGCTGGTATCGGTCATCCTGAACGGCATCATCGACCCCGACTGACGTTGGGGAAAATATCGAAGGAAACTGGGGAAAATGTCGGAATGTGAGCAATCATCCAATGGAAGGGTTCTCCGTCGTCCCATGGAGGCCCGACTGGCGTCTTCAGGCATTTTCACGACGATTCAACAGGTGTCCATATCCGCTTGACAGCCGTGTTGCAGGGTCTATAATTTCCTTTTAGCACTCACAGCATGAGAGTGCTAAAACATGAAAGGACGACTGCAAATGAGAAAGTTCAAGACAGAGTCGAAGAAGCTCCTCGACTTGATGATCAACTCCATCTACACCAACAAGGAGATATTCCTGCGCGAGCTGATCTCCAACGCATCCGACGCCGTCGACAAGCTGTACTTCCGCAGCCTGGTGGACGACGAGGTGCAGATCAACCGCGCCGATTTGGCCATCACCGTCGCCTACGACAAGGACGCCCGCACCGTCACCATATCCGACAACGGCATCGGCATGGACAAGGACGAGCTGGACAAGAACCTGGGCACCATAGCCCATTCCGACTCCTTCGAGTTCAAGGCCAACCAGGCGGCCGCAGACGCCGACGAGTCCGCCGAGGACCAGGAGGGTCTTGCTGACAAGACTGCCCAGGACATCGCCGACGTGGACATCATCGGCCAGTTCGGCGTCGGGTTCTACTCGGCGTTCATGGTCGGCAAGAAGGTTCGCGTGGTGTCCCGCGCCTACGGGTCCGACGAGGCCTGGGCCTGGGAGTCCGACGGCGTCGACGGCTACGACATAAAGGCCGCGGAGCGCGACACCCACGGCACCGACGTCACGGTGTACCTTAAGGACAACGACGGCGACGAGTACTACGACACCTATGCCAGCGAGAGCGGCCTGAAGAACCTGATCAAGCGCTACAGCAACTACGTGCGCTACCCGATCAACATGGAGGTCGAGAAGACCCGCGAGCTGCCGAAGCCCGACGACGCCGGCGACGACTACAAGCCGCAGTTCGAGAACTACACCGAGCTCGAGACCATCAACTCCATGATCCCCATCTGGAAGCGCAAGAAGAGCGAGGTCTCCGACGAGGAGTACAACGAGTTCTACAAGACCGACTTCCACGACTTCGAGGACCCGGCCCGCACCATATCGCTGCACGCCGAAGGCACGCTGACCTACGACGCGCTGATGTTCGTGCCTTCGCACGCGCCCTACGACATGTGGTCCAAGGACTACAAGAAGGGCCTCGCGCTGTACAGCTCGGGCGTGCTCATCATGGAGAAGTGCGAAGAGCTCGTGCCCGACTACTTCAACTTCATGCGCGGCGTGGTCGACTCCGCCGACCTCACGCTGAACATCTCGCGCGAGACGCTGCAGCACAACAGCCAGCTGCGCGCCATCGGCCGCCGCCTAGAGAAGAAGATCAAGTCCGAGCTCGAGAACATGCTTGAAGACGACCGCGAGGCGTACGAGAAGTTCTACAAGGAGTTCGGGCGCACGCTGAAGTACGGCGTGTATTCCAGCTACGGCATGGCCAAGTCCACGCTCGAGAACCTGCTGCTGTTCTACTCGGCCAAGCAGAAGAAGATGATCACGCTGGAGGAATACGTTGCCGACGCTCCCGCCGAGGCCGAGGCCATCTACTTCGCCGCGGGCGACTCGATCGACCGCCTTGCGCAGATGCCTATAGTCACCACGGTGCTGGCCAAGGGCTACGACGTGTTGCTGTGCGACGAGAACGTCGACGAGTTCTGCATGATGGCGCTGCAGAGCTACAGCTCCGACAAGGTCGTCACGTTCGACGACGAAGGCAACCAGGAGGAGCCCAAGCAGTTCGCGATCAAGAACGTGGGCGGCGAGGACCTTGGACTCACCACCGAAGAGGAAAAGAAGGAGGCAGAGGAGGCCACCGAGGCCAACTCCGGGCTGTTCGACGCCATGCGCGAAGCGTTGGGCGGCAAGGTCGAGAAGGTCGTCGTGTCCACGAGGTTGACCGACGCTCCCGTGGTGCTGACCACCGAAGGCGCCGTGTCGCTTCAGATGGCGCAGATCTTCAAGCAGCAGCCTGGCGGCGATGCCGAGACCCCGGACGTGCACATCGTCATGGAGGTGAATCCGAAGCATTCCGTGTTCGACGTGCTGAAGAAGGCGCACGAGGACGGCGATTCGGACAAGGTTAGCAAGTATACCGGCATCCTGTACGACCAGGCGCTGCTGGTGGAAGGCCTGCCCATCGACAACCCGCTGGAGTTCTCGCAGGCGATTGCCAGTCTGATGCAGTAAGGAATCTATTGTTGGGAGCGGGAATCGGTTCTCAAAACCGATTTCGGCTCCCACGGCTTGGAGTCGGCGGAGGTTCTGCGGAACTCGACGCCACTTCGTGGCGTCTCAGACAGTCCTCGAACCCCGTCTCCGCCGAATCCTTCGCCGCAGCCTCGGACGGTTTTTCAAACCGCTTCCTGCTCCTTCGTTCAGTTTTTTTTCGCTGTTAAATTACCCGTCGATGACGTCGCGGGGATCCATCAGGTCGTTGGGGGGCACGCGCACCTCGTCGCAGCCTAGCTCGCGTAGCATTGCGAGCGTGCGCTGCGGAGCGCGGCTTCCGTCGAAGCGCGTGCAGTAGTCGAGCGCGTCCACCAGCGTGATGTTGTGCATGAGGTCGGCCATCGTGTCCACGTCGGGGACCGGCGGAAGGTACATGGCCGCGATGTTGGCCCGGCGCGCCTTCTCTATGTATGCGGGGAGCACCGTGAGGCCCGAAGGGTTGTAGAACACGCCGTCGTGGTCGAAGTCGGTCTCGCGCGTCCATCCTACGATGCTGACGCCCATCTCCTGGTCGGGGGCAAGCACGATGCCGCCGCGGTCAATGTGTTGCAGCTCGTGCAGCGCCGCGAACCCGCGCACCACGTCGTCGACCGTAAGAGCGGGCATGTCCGCGCCCATGGACAGGATGCAGTCGGCGCCGGCCTCCCAGCATTGCCCGAAGGCGTCGTTGTAGTGCTCATCGAAGCTGGCGCCCGAATCCGTTATCACGTGGATCGGGAAGGTGACATCTCCTTCCAGGGGGCCGAACTCGCGTTCGAGCAGGGCGCGCATCGCGTCGGCGTTGGCTGAAGGCGCGGTGGACACCACAAGCTCGTAGGCGTCGGATGCGCCAGCCGAGGAAAGTCGGCGCGTACACGCATCGAAGGCGGCCAAGCATACGTTAACGACGTCAAGCAGCATGGCTTCGTACAGGCGCGATGCGTCCTCGCGAGTCAGTATGCCGCCGCGCTCAACCGTCAGGCGCGTCTTCACCAGGCCCGGCTCGGGCAGCTTCGAGAAGAGCAGCAGCACGTTCCTGCGGGTTTTCATGAAGGCTCCTTGGATGCGGCGTAAAAGTATGCATCAAAGAATACCGCATGCGCGGGAGGTTGCAGCGCATGTCGAGCCGGATGAGAGAGGCATCTGCCCCCGTTCGACATTCCCAGTCTCGACCACGTCATCAGTGCTATAC
>CAQLOA010000136.1:2965-4201 GCA_948829205.1 uncultured Eggerthellaceae bacterium | reverse complement strand
CTCCTACACCTACGACGGGGCGGGAAGGATGACGTCTCAGACCGACGCCATCGGGCGCACCACGCGCTACGCCTACGACGCCGCGGGCAACCTGGCAAGCGAGACGCGCGCCGACGGAAGCGCGCAGACGTACGCCTACGACGCGGCCGGCCACGTCGCGTCGGTCACGGACTTCGCGGGCACGAAGACGGCGCTTGAATCCGACTGGCGCGGCAACGTGACGCACGTCAGCGGCGCTGCAGTTGGAGAGGAGTCCTACTACTACGACGCCGAGGGCAGGCCCTCCGGGCTCGTAGACGCCGCGGGCCGCAAGGCGTCGGTGCTCTACGACCTGTGGGGCAACGTCGCCATGGAGACGTCCGTCCAGGGCCTGGCCATGCTCTACGCCACCGACGCGCTCGGGCGCACGGTGTCCGAGTCCAAGTCGTCCGGAGCCACCGTGCGCTACTCCTACGACGGCCGCGGGAACGTGGCGTCCGAGACCGACGCGAACGGGAACGCGACCACGTACGCCTACGACGAGGCGGGTCGCATGCTGTCGCAGGCGGACGCTCTGGGCAACACGACGCGCTACGACTACGACGCCGTTGGCAACGTGGTCGGGGAGACCGACGCCGACGGCTACTCGTTCTCCTACGAGTACGACGCCCTGGACAGGCTCGTCGCATGGACCGACGGACGCGGTTTCAAGTCAAGCGCCGCCTACGACGCCGTGGGCAACGTGACCTCCGCCACGGACGGCGAAGGGGCCAAGGACGCCTACGCCTACGACGCCGCGGGGCAGCTGGTCGCGCACACGGACGCCGCGGGCGGCGAGGAGTCGTACTCCTACGACGCGCTCGGGCGCATGGTGCGACACGTCTCGGCGGCGGACGCTGTCACCTCCTACGAGTACGACCTTGCGGGCAACCTCGCCAAGGTGACCGACCCGCTCGGCGTCACCACCCAGTACGTGACCGACGCGGCGGGCAACGTCATCAAGGTGCGCAACCCCAACGGGGCCGAGTACGCCTACTCCTACGACGCGGTAGGGCGCATGACGCGCATGGCGTCGCCTTTGGGCTACGTGCGCACGTTCTCCTACGGCCTTGCCGACAGCCCCGTAGGCGAGGCCGACAGCCTGGGCATGTCCGCCAGCTACGAGCTCGACGCCGAGGGGCGCGTGGCGAGGTCCGAGACGAACGGCCTCACGGAGTCGTGGAGGTACGACCCCGCCGGGAACCTCGTCGCCCACAC